>JBCCJK010000018.1 GCA_039027815.1 Verrucomicrobiota bacterium | reverse complement strand
GCGGGGAAGGGAGAGCCGGAGTCTTTCGAGCCAGCCCAGCGTTGCTCGTCGGTTACGGTGCCTGCACCGCGCCCTCGTCGCGCCTTGGTCTGGCCCGAAATCCACTCGGCCATTCTACCAGCCAATTCTGCAGCTTGGTATAAGCCAGAGTGCCAGAGTGCCAGATCGACACGGGGAGAGCGGTCGTTTGGAAGGAGTTTGGCCCGGGGCAGGGGCACAAAAAAGCCGGAGCGGGAATTTCCCGCTCCGGCTGAGAAGATGGCCTTCCACTTCAGCGGCAGTAGCCACCACCGCGATAGGAGTAGCGGGGGGCGCTGTAGTAGTGGCGGACGGGTGGCCGGTAGTAGTAGTGACGAACTGGCGCGCGGTAGTAGCTGCGTCCGTGGTAGTAGCTAGGCGGATACTTTCCGTAGTAACCTCCCGAGCTGAAGCTGAAGTGGACGCGGCCGGCGTCCGCTTTTTGGGCGGCACCGAATCCGGCGAAACAGAGGATGGCGACGAGAAGAGCAGTTTTCATAGGCAATTGGTAAGTGGTGTCCCGGTGAAACGGGAGCCCGACTGGGCCTATTCAAAAAAATCTCTTCTTTTTTGAGGTTCGCCCAGTTTTGGCGCTTCGGTCAGAAGAGAGGGAGGCGCTGGGGCTGGCTGGGAGGGGGAGGGCCGAAAAGTCGGCTCCCGAGCCAAAAAAGAGCCGATGGACAAGGGCCACCGGCTCCGCTGAAAAGGTTGCGGGGAGGAGGGGGCCCGCCGTGCGCTTAGCTCTTGTAGCGCTGGCGCTTTTTGTGGCGATTGGCCTTCATGCGCTTGCGGCGCTTGTGCTTGCTGATTTTGGTCTTCCGACGTTTTTTGAGTGAGCCCATGGTGTGTTTCTGTGAGGTGGTTGGCGAGGGGTCAGTGAACCAGCTTGTTGAGCGGGTATTCCAAGATGCCTTCCGCGCCGAGTTCCTTGAGGCGGGGGATGATTTCTCGGACGACTTTCTCGTCGATCACCGCTTCCACCGCGACCCAGTCGGAGTTGGCCAAGCGAGCCACGGTGGGAAAGCGGAGGGAAGGTAGGCAGTCGAGGAGTTTTTGCAAGTGGTTTTCAGGCAGGTTCATTTTGAGACCCACCTTGTCCCGCGCTTCTAACGCGCCCTGCAAAAGGAGAGCGATCCGCTCCACTTTTTGGCGTTTCCACGGGTCCTGGAAGGCAGCCGGGCTCATGACCAGTTGGGGGTAGGACTCCATGAGGGTGTCGACGATCCGGAGTTTGTTGGCTCGAATGGAGGATCCGGTTTCCGTGATGTCCACGATGGCGTCGACCAGCTCGGGCACCTTCACCTCGGTGGCCCCCCAACTGAATTCCACCTTGGCCGAGACCCCTTTTCTCTGGAGGTAGTTTTCCACCAGGCCGACCGCTTCGGCTGCGATCCGCTTGCCCTGAAGGTCTTCCACGCGCTGGATGGGGGAGTCCTCCGGCACCACCAAGACCCAGCGAGTGGGATTGGAGGTGGCGCGGCTGTATTTGAGATCACAGATGACTTCCACCTGGGCACCGTTTTCGGCGATCCAATCGCGGCCCGTGATGCCGCAATCCAGGAAACCTTCGTCGACATAACGCCCGATTTCCTGGGCCCGGATGAGGCGGCCTTCCAGCTCTGGGTCATCGATGGAGGGCCGATAGGAGCGGCTGCTGACATAGATCGAGAAGCCCGCTTTTTTGAAAAGCTCCAAGGTCGGGTCTTGGAGGCTGCCTTTGGGCAGGCCAATCATGAGAGTTTGCTCCGCGCTCATAAAAAGGGGCGGAGAAGTAGCCGGTCCCCTCGGTCTTTGCAAGGTTTTCTCCCGGGGAGAGGCGGCTGGGCGGCTTCCGAAGCTTCGGAGGGCCCTTCCAGCCAAGGCCGTGGCGGGAACGGCGCTTTGTGGGCGAGCGGCAAATTCTTCGCTTGCATCACTTAGGGCACTTTCTAGTCTAGGCCCTCCTCCGCTCCCGGGAGTCGGAGGGTCGATGCCATGAATACTGCGATCCTATCCAAAGCCGCCACGGAGGCCCGGGGCCTTGCCATTGATGCCGTTCACGCCTGCCAGTCTGGTCACTTGGGCTTGCCCTTGGGATGCGCGGAAATCGGAGCGGTGCTCTTCGGAGAAGCGCTCACTTATCACCCGGCTGCGCCCAAGTGGATCAATCGGGACCGCTTCCTTCTTTCGGCGGGTCATGGCAGCATGTTTCTGTATGGTTGGCTCCATTTGTCCGGCTACGAGCTGCCCTTGGAGGAGGTGAAGAACTTCCGCCAGCTTCATAGCATGACTCCGGGGCACCCGGAGTTTCAGGAAACGCCCGGCGTGGAAGCCACCACGGGCCCGCTCGGACAAGGGGTGGGCAACGCGGTCGGTTACGCGCTCTCCGGGAAAATGGCGGCCGCCAAGTTCAACACGGCTGAGCACGTCATTCTCGATTCCCATGTCATCGCACTGGCCGGAGATGGCTGCCTGCAAGAAGGGGTCGCTCGCGAGTCGATCGCTTTTGCCGGTCACCAAAAGCTCGACAATCTCATCCTCATTTATGATTCCAACGACGTGACGCTGGACGCCATGGCCGAGGTGACCCAAAGCGAGGACACCGCCGCCTACTTCACCTCGCTCGGCTGGGACACGGTCACGATCGACGGACATGACTTCGCGGCCATCAGTGAGGCCCTGGCCCAAGCCAAGGCCGAGGACAACGGCCGGCCCAAGGTGCTCATCGCCAAGACCGAGATTGGTCGAGGCATCCCGGAGGTAGCGGGCAGCCAAAAAGGCCATGGGGAAGCGGGGGCCAAGTTCGCGGCGGAAGCCCGCCAAGGCCTCGGCCTGCCGGAAGAGCTTTTCTATGTCTCGGAGGAGGTGAAGGCCTTCTTCGCCGAGAAGCAGAGCGCCTTGGAAGCGGCCTATTCCGAGTGGGAAAAGGGCTTCGCGGGCTGGGCCCAAGCCAATCCGGCGCTGGCGGACGAGCTTTCCAGTGCCATCGCCAAGTCGGTCCCGAGCGACCTGGTGGATCGCCTGCCCGAATTCGCGCCCGACTTCGAAAATGCCACGCGCGCTTCGGGCGGGGAAGTCATCCAAGCCATTTCCCAGGAAATCCCCACCTTCATTACCGGCAGCGCCGATCTCTTTGGCTCGAACAAGAACTACATCAAGTCGAGCGGGGATTTCGGCCCAGCCAATCGCACCGGCAAGAATGTCTGGTATGGCATCCGGGAGCACGCCATGGGGGCGATTTTGAATGGGATTGCCTACGACGGGATCTTCCGCGCTTCGGGCGCCACCTTCATGGTTTTTGCCGACTACCTCCGACCCGCCATTCGTCTGGCCGCGCTCTCCGAGCTGCCAGTGACCTATGTCTTCACTCACGACTCGGTAGGGGTGGGCGAAGATGGCCCCACCCACCAGCCCGTGGAAACGGTGAGCGGCTTGCGGGTCATTCCGAATCTGGACGTCATCCGCCCGGGTGACCCCGAGGAGGTCTCGGGCGCGTGGGCCGCGGCCCTGTATCGCACCGATGGGCCGACCGCTCTCGTGCTGACCCGCCAAACGGTGGCCACGCAGGGTGCGGTGCCGGTCAAGGAGCGACGCGAGGGCGTCCTCAACGGCGCCTACATCGTGAAGAAAGAGGAAGGCGAACTGAAGCTCATTCTCATGGCAAGCGGGAGCGAGCTCCAGCATGCCACCGCGGCGGCGGCGGAGCTTGGCAGTGGGGTGAGGGTGGTCTCGTTTCCTTGCACCGAGCGCTTTGATCGGCAGTCGGCCGAATACAAGGAAAGCGTGCTGCCTGCCTCCTGCACCAAGCGGATTGCTATGGAAGCGGGGGTTTCCGATCTTTGGTGGAAGTATGTCGGGAGCGAAGGACAGGTTCTCGGGATTGATCGTTTCGGCATCAGCGCCCCGGGCGGCACCGTCATGAAGGAGCTGGGGATGACGCCGGAGGCCTTGGTGGCAGCGGCCAAGGCGCTCTTGAGCTAAGTGGCCAGAAAAGCAGGCATCTCAAGGCCTTGAGCCAAGACAATCTTCATCCCGTTTTCTCGCGCCTGGTGGCGAGAGAGTCGAAAGAGTCCCTCCTCGGCCAGAGGGGACGGGTTTTTTGGTTCACGGGGATGTCCGGTTCCGGGAAGTCGACCTTGGCGATTGCCCTCGAACACCGGCTGCGGGAGGCGGGTCGTCTCACGAAGCTTTTGGATGGCGACAACATCCGCTCCGGCCTCAATCAAAATCTCGGTTTCAGCGATGAAGACCGCGCTGAGAACATCCGACGGATCGCGGAAGTAGCCAAGCTCTTTGCCCAAGCGGGCGTCATCACCTTGGCCTCTTTCATCACGCCCCAAGCCGCCCACCGCGCCGAGGTCAGCCGCATCCTTGGCCCGGAGGATTGCCACCACATCTATGTGAAAGCCTCCTTTGAGGCCTGCGCTGAGCGCGATGTCAAAGGGCTCTACGCCAAGGCGGCCGCCGGAGGGGTGGCCCAAT
Organism: Verrucomicrobiota bacterium; assembly: GCA_039027815.1. Lineage (NCBI taxonomy): Bacteria > Pseudomonadati > Verrucomicrobiota > Verrucomicrobiota bacterium. The sequence continues at coordinate 49,611 of JBCCJK010000018.1, read as the reverse complement.
TTACGGGCAAGGATTCGGCTTTCGAAGAGCCCCTCGCTCCCGACCTCGTCATTGAGACGGAGACGGAAACCGAGGAAGTGTCGCTCGAAAAGTTGTTTGCATTCGTTTGGCCTCGCGTCCAAAGCAGGGCCTGAAAAAGTCACCCACGTCATGAAAGACTACACGGTCAATCACCTGAAACAGCTGGAGAGCGAGGCCATCTATGTTCTGCGGGAAACGGCCGCCCAGTTCGAGAAGCCAGCTCTTCTTTTTTCAGGCGGGAAGGACTCCATCGTGATGGCTTGGTTGGCTTACAAGGCCTTCTACCCCTCGAAACTCCCCTTCCCTTTGGTCCACGTGGACACCGGTCACAACTTCCCCGAGACGATGGAATTTCGGGATCGTTTCGTCGAAAAGATCGGCGCCCATCTCGTGGTGGGCCTGGTGCAGGACAGCATTGACCAAGGGCGGGTGGTGGAAGAGAAGGGAGTGCATGCCAGCCGCAACGGCCTCCAAACGGTGACTCTGCTCGACACCATCGAGGACCATGGGTATGACGCGGCTCTCGGCGGGGGGCGTCGGGATGAAGAAAAGGCGCGGGCCAAGGAACGGTTCTTTTCACATCGGACCGAGTTCGGCGAATGGGATCCCAAAAACCAGCGGCCGGAACTCTGGAATCTTTTCAATGGGCGTAAGCACCATGGGGAGCACTTCCGGGTCTTTCCGCTGTCCAATTGGACCGAGATGGATATTTGGCAATACATCAAGGCCGAGGGAATCGATTTGCCCCTGCTCTACTTCGCTCATGAGCGGGAGGTCTTTCTCCGCAATGGAGCGCTCTTAGGGGTGAGCGACTTCACCCAACCGCAGCCCGAAGAAGAGATCGTCAAGAAGATGGTCCGCTTTCGCACCATTGGGGACATGACCTGCACCGGGGCAGTCGAATCCACGGCGGCCTCCCTCGATGACATCATTCAAGAAGTGGCCGAAGCGCGGCAGACCGAGCGGGGCACGCGCGCCGACGACAAGCGCTCCGAGACCGCCATGGAGGACCGCAAAAAACAGGGCTATTTCTGAGGGGGCCCCGGCCCGGGCGGATGGCCAAGAAAGTCCGCCACCTACCAGTGATTTTTCTATGAGTGCTGAAGACACGACCGGTTACCTCGACATGGACTTGCTGCGGTTCACGACCGCGGGGAGCGTCGATGATGGAAAGAGCACCCTCATTGGGCGCTTGCTTTACGACTCCAAAAATATCTTTGAGGACCAGATCGAAGCCGTCGAGCGCACCTCCAAAAACCGGGGCGATGAGAACGTCAACCTGGCGCTCTTGACCGATGGGCTGAAAGCGGAGCGCGAACAGGGCATCACGATCGACGTGGCCTACCGCTACTTCGCCACTCCCAAGCGCAAATTCATCATCGCCGACACGCCCGGCCACATCCAATACACCCGCAATATGGTGACTGGGGCCTCCACGGCCGACCTCGCCATCATCCTGGTGGATGCTCGGCACGGCGTCGTCGAGCAGACCTGCCGCCATGCCTTCATCGCCAACCTTTTGCGCATCCAGCACGTGGCCATCTGTATCAACAAGATGGACTTGGTGGACCACAGCCAAGAGGCCTACCAACAAATCGTAGACGACTTCAAGCAGTTCGCCACCCGCTTGAGCAACCTGGTGGACATGACCTTCATTCCCATCAGCGCGTTGCACGGGGACAACGTCGTCGACAAGTCTGAGAACATGCCTTGGTATCAAGGCCCCAGCCTTCTCTATCACTTGGAAAACGTCTACGTGGGCGGCTCCGAGAACCATGTGGAAGCTCGTTTTCCAGTCCAGTGGGTCATCCGCCCCATGTCGGACAAATGGCATGACTTTCGAGGCTATGCCGGACGCGTGGCCGGTGGGGTCTTCAAGCCGGGGGATGAGGTCATGGTGCTGCCGAGTGGCTTCAGCACCACGATCAAAGGCATCCATACCCAGGACGGCGATCTTCCAGAGGCCTACGCGCCGCTCTCGTGCGCGATCACGCTGAACGATGAGATCGATATCAGCCGGGGCGACATGATCGTGAAGAAGAACAATCCGCCGGAGGTCACCCAAGACGTCGAGGCCATGATCTGCTGGTTCGCAGAGGACAAAAAGCTCATCCCGCGAAACCGCTATCTCCTCCGCCACACCTCCCGGGAAGTGAAAGCGGTCGTGCGGGAGATCGATTACAAGGTCGACATCAACACCCTCCACAAAATCGAGAACGATCCCGAATTCTCCCTCAATGAAATCGGACGCATCAAGCTGCGGACCTCGGCGCCGATCTTTCTTGATCGTTACAATCGCAATCGCAAGTGCGGCGCCTTTGTCCTCATCGATGAGATGACCAACAACACCGTGGCGGCCGGGATGGTGGTTTGAGGGCGGGCGGCCGGGTCAAGTAGTGGAGGGTGGGAGGTTTCAGGGGCCTTGGGGTGATCAGCTCAGTCGTCGCCGTGGCCTAAGTATTTCGTGCTGCCAACTGGGGTGATCCGTCCGATGAGTTCTTCCTGGGAACGGGAGTCGATGGTCCCCGGGTAGGGAGAGAAGCTTTCGATGTGGCCATCGGCGAAGAGGAAGTTGGCTTTCTTGTTGTGGCGAAAGTGGACGGTTACTTCCCGCTCGTCGATGATGTAGAACTCCTCGATTCCCTGGCCGCCGAAGGGCTTCACCTGGGCGCAATCGCCGAAAACAATGGTGCGAGCGGGATCCTCGATCCGGAACTGGCTGACGACCGGTTGCCCTCGCCACTTCCCACCCAGCCACCAGTTGTAGCCATAGCCGAAGCTGGCCCCTGCGAATTTGGGCGAGAAGTGCTCCGCGTCATAGCGAAAGCTGGGGCAGATCTCGACCTCCCCGACCTCCTGGAGGTAGTCGAAGAGGGGGCCAAGCGTCCGGTCCAAGGCGCGGTCCCCTTCCGCCGATCGGTTACGAGGTTCGAAGCCGAAGAACCAAGTGCGGCCTTCCTCGGTGTATTGCACATAGGGAAAGTAGTCGCCCCCGTGGTCCGCCTTGTAGAGTTCGGTGGCCGCTCCCAGCTGACGCAATCCCGAGATGCACTCGGCCTTGCGAGCGCCCTCCCGGACTTTCTGGAAGCCCATGGCACCCAGACCGGAGAGCACGCCGATGAGGGTGACGACCACCAAGATTTCCAGAAGCGTGAAGCCGTTTCGGCACCAGCTCATCGGCGTCGGCGCAGCAGCAGGAGCCCACTGGGGAGGAGGAGGGCGAGGCTGCTTGGTTCAGGGATGACGAAGCTGGGATTCGAATCACTATCGAAAGTGAAGGCGTCATAGCTGCCTGGCTCAATGAAGCGAAACGGAGCAGAGACTCCGCTCCCAAAGGTCCATTCTTGGTCGGGGACGTCGAGGAAGGAATCGACCGGACCTCCCAGGGATTGGGTCTGCCCAACCTGCCCTCCCGCGACCCAGTGGGCCCAGAAAAGCCCGGATGAGAAGTCATTGCTCTCCGAGACACTATTGAAGGTGATGGTGTCGAGAAAGATGTTGGGAGCCTCCTCCGTCCCAAAGTTGTTCACAATGGCATCGAGCTCAGGGTCCGCGTTGAGGAGGGATTCAAAGAGAAAAAAGCCATCGAACGGATTCTCGGAATCGTGAGTGTAAGAGACTTCATAGAGCCGCTGTCCGACGTTGGGCGACTCGATCAAAAAGAAGGAGGAGTCCGGCCCGCTGCCCACGGCAATCGCGGCACTGAAGGTGTTGGAAGGCAGCCACGCGAGGGCGGCCGCGAAGAAAATGCGGAGAAGTTTCATGGATCGATTGTTTGGTTCAGGTTCGCGAAGAGAACGGCCAAACGGATCATCCGCAGGACTCTCTCCCTCCTTCCTGAGGCGGGAAGGCTTTTTCGTCTCGCCGGTGCGGAACGAAGGAGAATTGTGATCGGCTCAAGTATTCGGACTCCCGACTCCCCGGACCCCCTTTCGAAGGACCTGCCTCCTTCCCGCCTTCACCGGTCGCCCGATTGACGTGCCTGCGGCTGCTCTGCCGCAGTGGGAATTCGTGGTCGGTTACCGCAGCGCCACTGTTCCGGGATTTCACCGGATTCCATGTGCCACCACAATGCTGAAATCTATTTATCTATATATCTTGATATGTCAATTGAATATCTTGAAGGGCTTCGAGGGTGGGGTGGAGATTTTTGGACCGCGGCCAGAGGGCTCGGGAAGGGAGGATGGAAGATCCCTGGGCTGAAACCTGGCAGGAGGTCGACCCCGCCTCGTTTCCGAGACGGGGTCGGGGTGCTCCCGGCCGTCATAAGCCGGATTCTGTTCCCCTCTCGGCCGAGGCTGGGAGGGGCGACGATCATTTCACTTGGCGATCCGAGGACCGCCACCGTCCCGAAGAACGGCGCGACTAGTACCCGAGGTCATTTCTTTCCAGAAACCGGACGAGCCGCCCGTTCCCTCTGTTCTGTCTTGCTCCGCGCGGGGTTTGCCCTGCCACCTTGGTCGCCCTCGGCGCGGTGGGCTCTTACCCCACCTTTTCACCCTTACCCCTGGCTGGGTCGCCCGTCCTCACTGCGTTTGGAGCGGACCTCCCGGCCGGGGCGGTTTGTTTTCTGCGGCACTTTCCGTCGATCCCGCCTTGCGAACGAAATCGCCCTCGTTTTCACGAGGCGCGCTGCCCTGCGGAGTCCGGACTTTCCTCGAGGGCGGTTTCCCGCCCCAGCGATCGTCTCGGGCCGTGAGCGGGGGGAAGCTACGTCACAGGCCTAGGCTTGTCGATAAGCATTCGTGACCTCCTTCGCCAGACGCGCGAGGCCTTCTTCCACCACGGCGTCTTCCATCGCAAAGCTGATCCGGAGGCATTCCTTCCGGTGACGCCAAGCGCGGTGTTCCCGGGGCAGATTGTAAAAGAACGACTCTCCCGGGACGACGAGGACGCCTCGGGCTTTCAGCCGTTGGTAGAGAGCTTGGCTGCTGATGGGGAGATCGCGGCAGCGCAGCCAGAGAAAAAAGGCCCCTTCGCTGGAGTGAAGCGTCCAGGGGAGATCGCCCGGGAGGGCGCTGCGCAGGATGGCGGAGGCCGCTTCGGCTTTGGCGCGATAGTAGGGCTGAATGATTTCCCGGCTGAGGCGGGCGATGGTGCCATCGGCGAAGAGGGGTTGGGTGAGGGCTTGGCCGAGGTTGTTGTTCGCCAAGCCCACCACGGCGTTCAGGGAGGAGACGAGGCGGATGATTTTCGGAGGACCTACCACGATGCCCGTGCGTGTGCCCGGCAGCCCCAGCTTGCTCAGGCTGAGGGTGAGGATGGTGTGTTCGTCCCAATGGGGCGCGGCCTGGGTGAAGACGGCGCCCGGGAAGGGTAGGCCGTAGGCGTTGTCGATCAGGAGAGGGATACCACGTTCGCGCGCGAGAGAGGCCAGCCGCTCCATTTCTCCATCGGTCAGGACGTTTCCACTGGGGTTGGTGGGTCGAGAGACGCAGAGGGCGGCGGTGCCTTCGTCGAGCGGGAGGTTCTCGAAGTCGATCCGGTATTTGAAGGTGTGGTCATCGAGTTCTTCGATCCGGGGCAGCGCGCTCCGGAAGAGCCGCCCCTGCAAGCCCTGCTCGGCGTAGCCGATGTATTCGGGGGTGATGGGAAAGAGGATTTGGTTCCCGTTCTCACCAGCCAGCGCATTGAAGAGGTAGTAGAAGGCCGTTTGGGCGCCGTGAGTGATCGCGAGGTTTTCCACCCCCACCGGCCGGCCATATTCCTGGCTCAGAAAGCCGGCTAAGGTTTCCAGAAAGCCTGGATTCCCCTGGGGCGGGTCGTAGATGCCGAGAACGCGGGCCAGCGCTTGGTCGTCGGCCACCAGCGTCTCCATGCGCCGCTTCCAGGTGGCCACCACTTCCGGGATGAGGGCTGGGTTCCCGCCTCCGAGCATGAGCAGGTCGGAGCGGCCTGTGGCCAGCGCTTGACCGAGGTCGTCCATCAGGTCTCCGATGCCGCTAGGGCGGGCATACCATTGGCCGAAGGAACTGAGGTCGATGGACACAGGATTTGTGCGGATTCGCGTTTGCCACCCCGGGCGGCACGGCGTTAGGGGGAGGCGGGATTCTCCCTTCTTCTAACTCCAAACTGACAAAAGCACCATGGCACTTTCCGTTGGCACCACCGCTCCCGACTTCACCCTGACCGGCCTCTTGGCTGGAGGGCCCGAATTGGTCACTCTCAGCCAAGAGCTGGGCGAGCAGAACCTGCTTCTTCTCTTCGTTCCCATGGCCTTCACTGGAGTGTGTACGACCGAGCTGTGTTCGGTCACCAACGAGCTGAATGAGTATGAGGGGCTCAACGCCAAGGTCTACGCCATCAGCGGGGACAACCCCTTCGCCCAAGCGGCCTGGGCGGAGAAGGAAGGGATCCAACTTCCGCTTTTGAGCGATTACGAACACGCCACCGCTAAGGCCTACGGCGTGGCCTACGAGAGCTTTCTCCCGGACAAGAATCTCACCATGGGAGGCGTGCCCAAGCGCTCGGCCTTCGTGATCGATAAGCAGGGCATCATTCAATACGCCGAGGCCCTTGAGAGCCCTGGTGACCTGCCCGATTTCGAAGCCATCAAGGCCAAGCTCAAAGAGTTGGCCTAATACCAACCTCCAGAATTCACTGGAAGAATGGAGGGGAGGTGTTGTGGGGAAGAGGCGCTGAAGCGCGGGGAAGGGAGAGCCGGTGTCTTTCGGGCCAGCCCTGCGTTGCTCCTTGGTTACGGTGCCTGCACCGCGCCCTCGTCGCGCCTTGGTCTGGCCCGAAATCCACTCGGCCATTCTACCAGCCAATTCTGCAGCTTGGTAGAAGCTTGTATGAAAGCTTGGTGGCTCTGGTGTTTCTTTCCCTTTTTTGCCAAAGGCCAAGAGCGGCCTGCCCTGTGGGTCGATCTCGTGAGCGGAGAGCCGGTCCGCTTTGCGGAGATGGTGGACGATTTGGCTTCCGCGCGGGTCGTCTACGCGGGGGAGACCCACCGCATCGCCCGCCATCATGCGCTCCAGCTTCAGCTCTTGGAGGCTCTCGCGGAGCGTGGGAAACGAGTGGTGCTCGGTCTGGAGCAAATTGAGGTCTCCGATCAGGAGGCGGTGAGTCGGTTCAATGCCGGCCAGCTCGACTTCGAGGGCTTGGCCGAGGCCATTTCGTGGAAAAATCGTTGGTCCAATTACCTCGATTACCGAGCCATGGTGGAAAAGGCCCAGACTCTCGGGCTGCCCGTTTTGGCCTTGAATGCCCAGGCCGAGATGGTTCGCAAGATTGGCCGAGGGGGACTCGGGGCGCTCTCTGAGGAGGAGCGGGCGGCTTTGCCAGAGCTGGATCTGTCGCATGGGGCCTATCGCGAGCTGCTCGATCAGCTGCTGCTGACGCATGCCGAGTTCACGCCCGAGATGCTGGGGCAGGTCTATGCCGCTCAGGTCACGAGAGATGAGCGGATGGCGGAGACCTTGGCGGAGTTTCTGCGGCGTCCCGGCGAGGAGGAAACGATGGCGCTCGTGGTGGTGGGCTCAGGGCATGTCCGTTTTGGGTTGGGGCTACCCGAGCGGATGGCAAGGCGTTGGCCCGGGCTGCGAGATCGGATTGTGCTTTTCAGCGACAGTGGCGACCTCGAGCTGACGGAGGCCGAGCAGGCGCAAGCCCGCCCGGTCGGAATCACCCACCAGGATTTGCGCGACTTGGGGGCGCCGCCTGGCGATTACTTGCACGTGACGATTCCGCGCCCCTCCGAGCCAGCCGCCGAATGATCTGGCAACCCGCCAAGGAAAAGGCCTGTCAAGGAGAGGGCCGGCGGAGGAGCGGTGCGTTCGGGGTGGCTGCTGGCTTGGCCCTCCAAGTCACTCCTCTGCCCTCGCCCCTCCTTCCTAAGGAAGGGCTTGGAGAGGCGGTTTGAAGAGTTGCGGTCTGGGTTAGGGAACGGAAGGGTCACAGCATGAGCGCTTTTTTGGAGGTGAAGGACTTGCGCCATGCTTACCGCCTGGCCTCGGGCTTGGTGCCGGTTTTGCAGGGAGTCACCTTCGAGGTGGCCCGTCGCGAGACCCTCATTCTCCGGGGTGCCTCGGGAGCGGGAAAGACGACGCTGCTCTATGGCCTGGGGGGCTTGGAGAAGCCGGATGAGGGAGAGGTGCGGGTGGAGGGGGTCTCGCTCTACCAAGTGGGCGATCGCAAGCGGGCTGCTTTGCGGAATCGAGTGATGGGCTTTGTCTTTCAGAATTTTCTGCTCCTGCCGGAGCTAACCGCGCTCGAGAATGTGGCGTTGAGCGCTTCGGTGGGGGGAAAGGACGGTCGCGAACGAGCGGCCTCCCTGCTAGAGCAGGTTGGGTTGCGGGAGCGCCTCCATCATTTGCCGGCCGAGTTGTCCGGAGGCGAGCAGCAGCGAGTGGCCATCGCCCGAGCGCTCGTGAACGAGCCTCGTTTGGTGCTGGCCGATGAGCCGACAGGGAATCTCGATTCCAAAACCGGCCAGGAAGTGCTGGAACTTTTGCTGTCCATGGCGACCGATCTCGGGAGTGCGCTCGTCTTGGTGACGCATGACCAGGAGGTGGCTGAAAGGGGCGATCGGGTGCTCCACTTGCTGGACGGTCGTTTGGCGGAAGAGGCGGCGCTCGCCTAGCCCTTTCCGGTTGCCGATTTCGACCCGGGGTCTACTTTCCCGGCCCGAATCAAATGAAGGTCTATGTCGACGGCGAGTTTTACGAGAAAGAGGAGGCCAAGCTCTCTGTTTTTGATCATGGTTTGCTCTATGGCGACGGGATTTTCGAGGGAATCCGCTTTTACAACGGCCGGGTCTTTCAGCTAGAGGCCCACATTGATCGGCTCTTTGACAGCGCCAAGGCCATCGTCCTGAAGATGCCTTGGACGAAAGCCGATCTCGTCGAAGCGACCCTCGAGACGATTCGGCAAAACGCCCTCCAGGATGGGTATGTTCGCCTCGTCATCACGCGGGGGGAGGGCGGCCTGGGGCTCAATCCTTATCTGTGCCCCAAGCCCTCTATCTTCATCATTGCCGCCAGCATCCAACTCTACCCCGAAGAGTGTTACACCAATGGCCTGACGGTGGCCACCTGTGCCACGCGGCGCAACACCCCCGGAGCCCTTTCGCCCGCGGTCAAATCGCTCAATTACCTCAACAACGTGCTAGCTAAAATTGAAGCCCTCAACGCCAATGCCCAAGAGGGGCTCATGCTGAATGAGCAGGGGTATGTGGCGGAGTGCACGGGCGACAACATTTTCATCGTGCGGGAGGGGGTCGTCCTGACCCCGCCTGTTTCACAAGGCTCGCTCCGCGGAATCACTCGCCAGGCCATCCTGGAAATCGTGGCCGAGTTGGGAATCAAGCTGCGTGAGGAGGTCTTGACCCGTTACGATATTTTCACAGCCGATGAGTGTTTCCTGACCGGCACGGCCGCCGAGGCGCTTCCGGTCGTGAAATTGGATGCGCGCGAAATCGGTGATGGCAAGCCCGGACCGATCACTTGGCAGTGCATCGAGGCCTTCCGCGAAAGAACACGAACTTGCGGCTTCCCCGTCTACGACTAGCGTATTCGGGAAAGCAATGAAGTGCGATCTTTGCGACGCGGAATCCACTGTTTACCTCACTCAGCTCGTCAACGGGCAGATGAAGAAGGTAAACCTCTGCCAAGCGTGCGCCAAGGAGAAGGGGGTCACCGACCCGACCGGCTTCGCTCTAGCTGACATGCTCTTTTCCATGGGCAAGAATCAGGAGGCCGCTGTCAACGCAGCCGACCAAGAATCGGAAAGCTCCGAGGCCTGCCCTACCTGCGGCTTCGCCATTCGGGATTTTGAGAAAACGGGTCGGATGGGTTGCAGCGAGTGCTATGACTATTTTTCAGAGAGCCTCCCCGGCATGCTGAGTGCCATGCACAAGGGGCTTTCCCACAAGGGCAAGGTCCCCAAACGCTACTTCGACGAGGCGGTGACTGCCAAACAGAGAGAGAAGCTGGAGGAGGACCTGGAAGAAGCGGTTCGCCAAGAGGATTTCGAGACCGCGGCCGCCCTCCGGGATCAGCTACAAGAGTTGCAGGCGACCAGCTCTGTCAGCGCCGAATGAATCTTTCTCCCCCAGCCAAGAAATGAAGAGGGCCCCGCAACGCTCTCCTTTACGACTTCCACGTTTCTCATGGCCAGCATGCGCTTCAGCACTCTTTTGAACCACCCGGCGGAGTGGATGACCAAGGACGGTCCCCACGCCGCCATCGTGGTATCGAGTCGCATCCGCTTGGCTCGCAACTTGAGCAACACTCCTTTCCCCGGTTGGGCCGAGCGGGAGACCCGGACGGACATTCTGGAGCAGCTGATGCCCTTGGTGGCGGCCCATGAGCAGATGAAGGATTCTTTCTGCAAGGGACTGGGCAAGCTCAAGCGGGTTGAGAAGCAAATCCTGGTCGAGCGTCACTTGATCAGCCGAGAGCACGCGGCTCGGGGGGCGGGGAGCGGCACGGTCATCAATCGACCGCAAACCCTCAGCATCATGATCAATGAGGAAGACCACCTCCGCATGCAGTGCATCCGCTCCGGGCTGCAGCTAGAGGCGGCCTACGAAATGGTGCACCGGCTGGATGAATTTCTGGAAGACCAAGTCCCCTATGCCTTCCACCGCGACTACGGCTACCTCACGGCTTGCCCTAGCAACGTCGGCACCGGGATGCGGGCGTCGGTCATGTTGCATTTGCCGGCGCTTGTTTTGAACAATCGGATCAACCAAGTCATCAACGCCGCCAACAAACTCCGCTTGGCCGTCCGGGGGCTCTACGGCGAAGGCACTGAGGCCCAAGGCAATCTCTTCCAAGTCTCGAATCAATCCACCCTGGGCGAATCCGAAGAGCAAATCTTGGAGCGCCTCTCGCGGGTCATCCAAGACATCATGACGCAGGAGCAAAATGCGCGGGAAAAACTCATGGAAGAGGACCCGGTTTCGCTGCGGGATCACGTGGGGCGGGCCTACGCCACCTTGCGTTTCGCCCACATCATTTCTTCGAAAGAGGCTTACAACCTCATCTCCATGATCCGCCTTGGCACGGATCTTGGTATCTTATCCGTGGAACATCCTGCCATGATGGATCATTTGCTCCTGGAGATACAACCAGCCCACCTCCAGCACGAGGCGGAGCGGGAACTCGCTCCGAGAGAAAGGGATGTCTTGCGAGCTGAGCGGATGAGACGAAAGTTGAATCCGGTGGGTGAACCTGATAATCCTTTCCACAAGGCTTGACGTAACCATTCTTTCCTTCCCGCTATGATGAACAATTTCACCCCTCGCGCGCAACAGGTCTTGGCCCTCGCAAGAAAAGAGGCGGACCGATTCAATCACAATTATGTCGGCACCGAGCACTTGCTCCTCGGCCTGATCAAGCTGGGGCAGGGCGTCGCGGTCAATGTGCTCCAGAAAATGGGGCTCGACCTCGAGCGCGTCCGCATGGAAGTGGAAAAACAGGTCGGCACCGGACCGGAAACCAAAGTGGTGGGAAACATCCCCTACACCCCCCGAGTCAAGAAGGTCCTGGCCCTCTCCAGCAAAGAAGCCAAGGCCCTCAACCATTCCTACGTGGGGACAGAGCACATTCTGCTCGGCCTTTTGCGCGAAGGCGAAGGGGTCGCGGCACGAGTTTTGCAATCACTCAGCATCGATATCGAACAAACCCGCAATGAGATCCTCCGCGAGTTGGATCCCAACTTCACCCCGGGGGATTCCGATGATTCTGAGATGGAGGACATGGCCGGAGAGAACGAGAGCGAAGGCAAGGCCCAAAAGACGCCTGCTCTCCGGGCCTTTGGTCGCGATCTCACGGAATTGGCGGGCAAAGGCGAACTTGACCCCGTCATCGGCCGCTCGGAGGAGATCGAACGCGTGATCCAGATTCTTTGCCGTCGCACCAAGAACAATCCGGTGTTGATCGGCGAGGCAGGCGTGGGCAAAACAGCCATCGTGGAAGGTCTGGCCCAGGAGATCATCGCGGGAGATGTTCCAGAGCTCTTGCGAGACAAAAAGGTCATCACCCTAGACCTCGCTCTGATGGTGGCGGGCACCAAATACCGCGGCCAATTCGAGGAGCGGATCAAGGCCGTGATGGATGAAATCCGGCGAGCCGGAAACATCATTCTCTTTATCGACGAATTGCACACCATCGTAGGGGCCGGTTCCGCCGAAGGGGCCATGGATGCCTCCAACATCATCAAGCCAGCTCTCAGCCGGGGCGAGCTTCAGTGCGTGGGCGCCACCACCATGAACGAGTATCGCAAGTTCATCGAGAAAGACGCTGCGCTCGAGCGCCGCTTCCAAACGGTCAAAGTCGAAGAACCTTCCCCGGAAGACGCCATCAAGATCCTCAAGGGCATTCGCCACAAATACGAAGTCCATCACAAAGCCAAGTTCAGCGACGAGGCCCTCGAGTCCGCGGTCAATCTGAGCCAGCGTTATCTCAGTGGCCGCTTCCTCCCGGACAAGGCCATCGACATCATGGACGAGGCCGGGGCCCGCGCCCGCATCGCCACCACGACCCGCCCACCGGAAGTGAAAGAAATCGAGGCCGACATTGAAGGCATCAACGATAAGAAAACGGCCGCCATCAAAGACCAGGACTTTGAAAAAGCGGCCGCCCTTCGCGATGAGGAAAAGCAGACCAAGGAAAAGCTCGATCAGGTGCTGACCGAGTGGCGCAGCTCCAACGAGGAGAAGGTGGTGGATGTGGATGACGAGGACATCATGACCGTGATCGCCAAATGGACCGGCGTGCCCCTCCAGCGCATGGAGGAAAAAGAGGCCAAGCGACTCCTGAAAATGGAAGAGGAATTGCGCGGGAGTGTCATTGGTCAGGACGAGGCAGTGACCGCCATCTCGAAGGCGCTTCGCCGCTCTCGCGCCGACCTCAAAGACCCTCGCCGCCCGATCGGATCCTTCATTTTCTTGGGACCCACCGGGGTGGGCAAGACCTTCCTAGCCCGCAATCTCGCGGAATTCATGTTCGGAGATCAAGATGCGCTCATCCAGATCGACATGTCCGAATACATGGAGAAATTCGCCGCCAGCCGCCTCATCGGTTCGCCTCCCGGTTACGTGGGGTATGAGGAAGGGGGCCAGCTCTCGGAGGCTGTTCGTCGCCGCCCTTATTCGGTGGTTCTTTTCGACGAAGTGGAGAAAGCCCATCCCGACGTCATGCATCTGCTCTTGCAGATTTTAGAGGAAGGGAAAATCACCGACTCATTCGGCCGAAAAGTTGATTTCAGAAACACCATCATCATCCTGACCTCGAACGTGGGGGCCGAGCTGATCAAAAAGCAGACCTCGCTCGGATTCGCGGCCATGGAGCAAGACCAAGCCGACTACGATGGCATGAAGGGCAAGATCATGGAGGAGTCGAAGAAGGTCTTCAAACCGGAATTTCTCAACCGTTTGGATGACCTCATCGTCTTCCACATGCTCGAAAAAGCCGATCTCGAAAAAATCGTGACCCTGGAACTCGACAAGGTGCTCAAGCGTCTCAAGGAAAAGGATATCCTGCTGGAAATCACCCAAAGCGCTCTCGATTACCTGATCGAAGAAGGCTACGACCCCAACTTTGGGGCTCGTCCCATGCGGCGAGCTGTGGAGCGCCACCTGGAAGATCCTCTGGCAGAGCTTCTCCTGGCCGGGGAAGTGGTCGAGAACGAGACCCTCGAAGTCATTCATCAAGAAGGGGAGAAAAAGCTCTTCTTCCGGGTGAAAGACAACGGTCTGGGACCAGCCGAAGCGCAAGAGGCGCAGGCGGGAAGTTGATCCTTGGGTGCCCGCCTGATACCAAGCTGGAGAATTGGCTGGTAGAATGGCCGAGTGGATTTCGGGCCAGACCAAGGCGCGACGAGGGCGCGGTGCAGGCACCGTAACCGAGGAGCAACGCAGGGCTGGCTCGAAAGACGCCGGCTCTTCCTTCCCCGCGCTTCAGCGCCTCTTCCCCACACCTCCTTCCCTCCATTCTTCCAGTGAATTCTGGAGGTTGGTATTAGCTCCCGGGAGCCAAGCGGGAGTGGACCCAGTTCAGGTAGTCCGCCCCGCCTTGGTCCACCCGCAAGAGAAGGAGTTCCGGGAGGTGGTAGGGATGGTGCTGGCGAAGGAAGGCTTCCAGGGCCGCGCGTTGGGAGAGGGCGGTTTTGGCGATGGCCAGGACTTCTGCTTCCCGCTCCAGTTTTCCGTCCCAGGAGTAGATCGATTCGGCCCCGGGCAGGAGATTGATGCAGGCGACGAGTTGAGCTTCCACCAAGGCTGTGCCAATTTGTCGCGCGGTGGCCAGATCGGGGAAGGTCAGAAGCGCAATCGCGGGTTCCATGGCAACAGTCTATGAAAACGAGCTTTCTCGACAAGTTCATTGAGCGCTTGGACCGCGTCGATCCGGGCGAGCTGCAGCATCTTCTGACCCGCTTGGTGGAGGAGCGGGGCTTGCTGGAAAATGTCTTCGAGGCGCTGCAAGAGGGCGTTCTTTTGATCGACCCCGAGGGCGAGGTCAGTTACCTCAATCGCGCGGCCTGTGATTTCTTCGGCCTGAAGCGGGAGTCGGTCCGCGGGCAGGCGCTCGGGACGGTCGTGCGGGGGGTGAACTGGTCCGAACTCTTGCAGCAGAAGAAAGCGGTCAGCCGGGACATTGAGGTCTACTACCCGGAGCACCGTTTTCTCAATTTTTACCTCGCGCCCATTTCCGATGGCGAGGGGGCGGGAGAGGTTCCGGGATTTGTGGTGCTGGTGCGGGATATCACCCAATCCCGCCGGATGACCGAGGAGATGGTCGAGAGCGAAAAGATGACCGCCTTCACCATGCTGGCGGCCGGCATGGCGCACGAGCTGGGCAATCCGCTCAATTCTCTCAACATCCATCTCCAGCTTCTCCGGAGAAAGCTGGCCCAGCTGGAGCTGGCCCAGGGTGCGGAGCTGACCGATTTGGTGGAAGTGGCGGGTGAGGAGGTGGAGCGGCTGGATTTGATGGTGAAGCAGTTTCTCAGTGCGGTGCGGCCGACCCGACCGCAGTTTGAGATTACGGACCTGAATGTGGTCTTGAGCGACGCCGTCCATTTCCTGGCGGCCGAGTTCCAGCAGCAGGGGGTCTCGGTCAAACAGGAGCTCCATGCGGGTCTTCCCATGCTGCAGTTGGACGCCGGGCAGATGAAGCAGGCCTTTTTCAATCTGCTTCGCAACGCCCTCCAGGCCATCGAGGGCAAGGGAGAGGTCGTGGTGCGCACCGATTTGGATGGGGACGATGTCGTCGAAATTTCGGTGGCCGATGATGGCAAGGGCATTTCCAAGGAGGACATGGGCAGCCTTTTTCAGCCCTACTACTCGACCAAGGCCCAGGGCACGGGGTTGGGTCTCTTGATCGTGCGGCGGATCGTGCGGGAGCATGGGGGGGAGATTTCTCTGGAGAGCGAGGAGGGAGAGGGGGCCAAGGTCCGGGTGCGCTTGCCTTTGGCGCAGCGGGCTCCCCGGCTCTTAGGGCACGGGGCGGAGGGAAAAAGAGCGCCCCAAAAGAAAGCCACCCAGGGGGGTGGCGATGAGGTGATCGAAATCAAACCACAAGCCTAACCCATGGAGTGGCAACCAACGGTCTTAATCGTCGACGATGAGAAGAACACCCGCGAGGGGCTCCGGCTGTCCTTCGAGGAGGTCTTCGATGTCTACATCGCGGAGGATTTGCAGCAAGCTCGGCAGGTGCTGAAGGAGGTGCAGGTGGACGTTTTGGTGACGGATCTGCGCCTCGGGGGGGAGGATGGCATGAAGGTCTTGGAGGAGGCGATGAAGGTCTCCTGGCCGCCGGTCAGCATTATGATGACGGCCTATGGCTCGGTCGAGACGGCGGTCGAGGCCATGCGCCGCGGGGCCTACCATTTCGTGACCAAGCCTCTGAACCTGGATGAGCTGGAGATGCTCATCAAGCGGGCGGCCCGAAGCCGGACCTTAGAGAGCGAGAACCGGGAGCTGAAGCAGCGGGTCGCGGGCAAGCGGGTTTCCCTGGAGCGAATCATCGGGAAGTCGCCCGTGATGCAGCCCATCCACGAGACCATTCGCCAAGTGGCCCCGAGCAAGGCGAGTGTTCTCATCGAGGGCGAGAGCGGCACGGGCAAGGAGCTGGTGGCCACGGCCATTCATGAGCTAAGTGGGCGCCCCAAGGACAAGCTGGTGGTGGTGCATTGCGCGGCGCTCTCCGCGCAGTTGCTCGAGAGCGAGCTGTTCGGACATGAGAAGGGGGCGTTCACGGGAGCCACCGAGCGCCGGATCGGTCGCTTGGAGCAGGCCGATGGCGGCACGCTGGTCTTGGATGAGATTGGCGAAATCGATTCCAGCACCCAAGTCAAACTCTTGCGGGCTATCGGGGAAAGGAAGTTTGAGCGGGTGGGCGGCAACAAGACGCTCTCGGTGGACGTTCGGGTGGTGGCAGCCACCAATCGCGACTTGGCCGCCCTGGTGCGGAAGGACCAGTTTCGGGAGGATCTCTACTTCCGGCTCAAGGTCGTGGCCATCAAGATGCCGCCCCTGCGGCAGCGTTCGGAAGATGTGGTCTTGCTGGCGAATGCCTTTCTCAAGGAATTCGCCAAAGAAAACGAGCGGCCCTTCAAGCCCCTCACCAGCCAGGCCCTCCAGCGCCTGCGGGCTTACTCCTGGCCGGGCAATGTGCGCGAGTTGCGCACGGCCATTGAGCACGGGGTGGTCATGAGCAATGACGAGGTCATCGATGTGCGGCATCTCCCTGATTCCCTCTTGGAAGGTTCGGAATTGGAGAGAGCGGAAGGTTCCGGGGCCGAGCCGGAGGGGGCCGTATCCAAAGAATGGGCCCCTGAGACGCTCGAGCTGGCCGTGTGGGAACGGGTGCTGATTGAGCGGGCCCTCCGGCAGACGGGACAGAACCGGACGGAGGCGGCCGCGCTCTTGGGAATCAGCCGTCGGACCTTGCAGCGAAAGCTCAAGGAGGAGGGTGGAGGCCCTTGATTGACAGCTTGCTCATTCAAGTGTCTCTACTAGCCCGCTTGCCTCTCCGCTTCTCCCCTCGCCCATGAGCGCCTCCGCAGAATTCACTCCGGCCATCCTGATCCGTCGCGCGGTCTTCCTCCTGGCCCTGCTGCTGCTGACCTTTTTCTATCTCTTTGTGGATTTCCAAGGTCTTTCCACGACCTCGGGGATGGACCAAGCCCAGATCGCGCGCGAGATCGTCCGCGGGAACAAATTCTCCACCAAGTTCATCCGCCCGTTGGCGGTCTACCACGCCAACAAAAGCCTCGAAGGGACCGGACAAGAGGTCACGCTTTCCCAGTTCAGTGACACCTTCCATTCGCCGCTGGGGCCGGTCGTTAACTCGGTCGGCTTGCGCTTTTTCCAAGGCGAGGGGGATTTCAGCTTTGATCGGCAAGCGCTCCAGAAGACCGTCTTCCCGCCAGACCTGGCCATCGCGGGCATGTCGGTGGTGCTGTTCCTCAGTTCGGTCGGCATCTTCTACTTGCTGATCGGCCGGATCTTCGATGGGAAGATCGCGGGGGTCTCGGTCACGCTGGTCATCCTAAGCCCTCTCTTTTGGGAATACACCCAATCGGGCCTGCCGCAGATGCTGATGCTCTTCCTCTTCTCGTTTGCGCTCTATTTTAGTTTCAAAGCAGTCGAGGCCACCCAAGTGGATCGCTCGCCTTTTGTCTGGGTGGGCTTGGCCGCGGTCTTTTTCGGCTTGCTGGCTTTGAGTCATTGGCTGGCGGTTTGGATCTTCGTGGGCTACCTCATTTACGCTGTCATCTGCTTCAAACCACGCGGCACGGTCGCGCTGGTGACCTTGGCGCTCTTTCTCCTGGTCATCACCCCCTGGCTGGTGCGCAACACGCGCTTCAATGGGCAATTCACCGGGCTCTCCTTTTATGCCCTTTATGAAGGTCTGGGCGGGGACATCGGCAATGTCATGCGCAACCTCGATCCCGAGCGCGATCCCTTGAATGCCGAGGGGCTCCAGAGCAAGGTGGCCTTCGGGGCCGTGCGGCAGTTGGATGACCTCTTGCCCTTCCTGGGATCGATTCTGGTGGCGCCGGTTTTCTTTCTCTCCCTGCTGCATCCGTTCCGGCGACCGGAGATCGCCAGTTTCCGATGGTGCATCCTGCTGATGTGGATCATGGCCTTGCTCGGGATGTCCCTCTTCGGGGTGCAGGAGAAGATCGATTCCAATCAGCTGCATCTGCTCTTTGCGCCCATCATGACGGCCTATGGGCTGGCCTTTCTCTCGGTCTTGTGGAATCGACTCAACTTCAGCTCGGGGCCGGCCTTTCTCGCCAATGGGCACCTCATCATCGTGGTGCTCTTGGCCGCCATTCCCATGCTATTGCTGGTGCCCCGCGCCATGCTGCGCGGCGGCTCGCCCGTGAAATACAACTACCCCTACATCCCGGCCATCAACGCGGCCTTGAGCGAGGTGGTCCGGGAGAACGAAGTCGTCATGACCGATCAGCCTTGGGCCGTGGCCTGGTATGCTGATCGCCTGGCGCTCTGGGTGCCCAAGGACAACCGGGGGCTCGTCGAAATGGAGGAATACGGCGCCGAAAAGGGCACCCCCATGGCGGGCGTCTTTTTCACCCCCGTCTCGGTGACCGAACCGCTCAATCCCGACATCATCAAGGGCCCCTACCGCAACTGGACCCAAGTCTTCATCCAACCCTACACCCGTTACTTCTCGGAAGTGCCCGAGGACCTGCGCTACAAGGTGCCGGTCTTTCTGGGCCAGGAATTCTTCTTTCTGACCGATAGCCAGCGGGAGCTGGTGGGTCAGGACGAGCAGGAATGAAGCTCGCCCGCCCGGTTCTTGCTTGCTTGACTCCAGTAGAACCTCCAGTCTTTTCCACGCCATCATGCTCCGCGCCACCCCAACGCCCGCTGTCGCCGCCGTCGAAGAGCCGGAAGTGGATTTTGAATCCGCTATCGGGCGCTTAGAAGAATTGGTGGCCCAAATGGAGAACGAACCGCTCAAGTTGGACGCCCTCGTTCAGCACTATGAAGAGGGCTCCAAACTGTTAGCTGAATGTGAAGGAAAACTGGATCGAGCGCGACAGCGTATCCAGGAGATTGAAGCGGAAAGCGCCGCCCAGCCAGGCGGTTCCGAGCCCGCACCAACCAAGGAGAAACTTGATGGAGGAGACGAAGAAGGGGATGAGTTGTTCTGAAGTGGCCGCCACCGAGGTGCTTTCCCGGGTGGCCAGCCCGGCCGATGTCCAAGCGCTCGAGGCCCAGGATCTCCCGGTCCTGGCCGAGGAAATCCGCTCGGTCCTCATCTCGGCCCTCGCCAAGACGGGGGGACACCTGGGTCCCAACCTGGGGGTGGTCGAACTGACGATCGCTCTCCATCGGGTCTTCCACACGCCGAGCGATCGCTTTGTCTTCGACGTAAGCCACCAAGGCTATGTCCACAAAATGCTGACCGGCCGCGCGGGGCAAATCGACACCATCCGCCAATACGAAGGACTGAACGGCTTTCTCCTGCGGACGGAGAGTGAGCATGACTGCTACGGGGCCGGCCATGCCGGGACGGCGGTCTCAGCCGCTCTCGGGATGGCGGCGGCCCGGGACTTGGCGGGCGGGCAGGAGCATGTGGTGTGCGTGGCGGGCGATGCCGCCTTCACGTGCGGCCCGACCTTCGAAGCCCTCAACAACATCGCTGAAACCACCAAACGCTTCATTTTGGTGCTGAACGACAATGAGTGGTCGATCGCGAAAAACGTGGGCGCCATTTCCCAATACTTCACCAAACTCAACACCAGCTCGAGCTACAGTTACCTCCGGGAAAAAGCGGCCGCTTTCGTCGAATTCATCGCCGGGAAGTCTGCCCGCCGCCTGGCCCACAAGGTCGAGGAAAGCGCCAAGAGCTTCCTGGCGCCGAGTGTTCTCTTTGAAGAGTTCGGCCTCCGCTACTTCGGCCCGATTGATGGCCACGACACCGACTTGCTGGAAAAGACCTTCGAGTTTCTCAAGAAGTATGACGAGCCCGTCATCCTCCACATCATCACGGAAAAGGGCCGCGGCTTCAAACCGGCCTTGGCCAATCCGGGCAAGTTCCACGGCCTTGGCCAGTACTCTCCGGAAACCGGAGAAACGGCCAGCCTAACCCACCCGACTTACTCCGAAGTCTTCGCCCGGACGGTCTCCCGTTACGCGCAGGAGGATGAAGACATCGTGGCCATCACCGCCGCCATGCCTGGGGGGACCAAGCTCGAAATTTTCCAAAAGGAAGTGCCGGATCGCTATTTCGACGTGGGCATCGCCGAAGAGCACGCCGCGCTCTTTGCCTGCGGCATGGCCACGCGCGGGAAGAAGCCGTTCCTCGCCATCTACTCCACCTTCATGCAGCGGGCTTATGACATGATCATCCACGACATGGCCTTGCAGCAGCTGCCCGTCCGCCTGTGTATGGACCGGGCCGGACTCTCGGGCGACGACGGCCCGACCCACCACGGCCTGTTCGATATCGGTTACCTCCGGCACGTGCCCAATATCATTCACATGCAGCCAAAAGATGAGGAAGAGTTTGCCGACATGCTCTTTACCATGGCGCAGCATGAGGAAGGGCCGAGCGCCATCCGCTACCCCCGGGGAGCCGGCATCGGAGCCCAGCCGAAAAAGGAGCCCGAAGTCCTGGAGATTGGGAAGGCAGAGGTCTTGGAAAACGGGCAAGACGTGGCGCTCATCAGCCTGGGTCAGATGCTGGAGATGGCTCGCGAGACCAAGGCCCTGCTGGAGGCCGAGGGCCTGTCGGTGGCTCTGGTCAATGCCCGCTGGATCAAGCCGCTCGACACCGCCCTCTTGGAAGACTTGGCTGCCCGGACGAAGGTCCTCTGCACCTTTGAGGACCACGTCTTGCACAATGGCTTTGGGGTGGGGGTCATCGAGCACCTTCACGACGCGGGCTACCCCACGCCGGTCGAGCGCATCGGGTGGCCTGATGAGTTCATCGAGCACGGCACCATCCCCATTCTGCGTGAGAAGCATGGCCTGACGGCCCAGCACGCCGCGGAGAAAATCCTCCAGCAGCTGGATCGGCAAGGGATTTCGCGGCAGGCGACCGCGGTATGAACGCAGCCGTGCTAGTGGCGGCTGGGAGCAGCCGCCGCATGGGCTTCGACAAGCTCGCGGCC
Source organism: Verrucomicrobiota bacterium (assembly GCA_039027815.1). Classification (NCBI taxonomy): domain Bacteria; kingdom Pseudomonadati; phylum Verrucomicrobiota; species Verrucomicrobiota bacterium. The sequence continues at coordinate 28,488 of JBCCJK010000018.1, read as the reverse complement.
GAGCTTTGCGGCAAGACGGTCTTGGAGCGTTCCCTGGAGGCCTTGGTGGCCTGCGAAGCGGTGCAGGAGGTGGTGGTGGTGAGCGAGGCCGCTTTCGAAAGGCCGCTTGGGAAAGCTGTCCGCTCGGTGGCGGGGGGTCCCAGGCGACAGGATTCGGTCCGGGCCGGGGTCGAGGCGACCTCGGAGGGGGCCGAGTGGGTGGCCGTCCACGACGCGGCTCGGCCTTTGGTCACTTCGGCGACCCTGAACCAGCTCCTCCGTTGCGCCGAAGAGAATGGATCAGGCGTCTTGGCGGCTCGGGTGGTGGACTCCCTTTCGCGAGCTTCTTCGGCTGGGTTGGTGGAGGAGGCTCTGGATCGGGAGGGGCTGTGGGCGGTGCAAACGCCGCAGGTTTTTCGCCGGGAAATTTTGCGGGAGGCTCTCGCGGCGGTCGATCGCGATGGGGTGGAGGTGACCGATGAGATCGGCGCGGTCCGCTACCATGGCGGGGAGGTTCGGCTGATGGAGAACTTGGACTGGAACCTCAAGATCACCCATCCGCGGGATTTGGAATTGGCCCGCTGGATTTGGAGGGAAAGAGAGCATGGACGGGACCAGGTATAAAGAGGCCCGGCTTTCCGGCGGCCTCCGAGTGGGCACGGCCTGGATGCCGTGGATGCGGAGTGCCTGCCTCGGGATCTACGCGGGGGTGGGCTCCCGGCATGAGGCCGCGCCTTTGGCCGGTCTGGCTCATTTCGCCGAACACATGCTTTTCAAGGGCACGCCGACTCGTTCGCCTCTCGCCATCACCCAAGCGGTGGAGGGCGTGGGTGGGCAAATCAACGCTTTCACTGCGGAAGATCACACCGCCTACCACGCGCAAGTGCCGGCCGAGTTTTGGCGGGAAGCGGGGGCGGTCTTGGCCGATCTCTATGGGCATTCGCTTTTCCCGGAGCAGGAGATCGAGCGCGAGCGCGAAGTCATCCTGGAGGAGATCGTGATGTATCGCGAACAGCCGTCCCAACATATCGAGGACTTGCATGCCGAGGCCATGTGGCCGGGCAGTTCTTTAGGTCGGCCAGTGGCAGGCGAAGAGGCCACCGTCCAGCGGATTGCTCGCGAGGACCTGGAAGGCTTCGTCTCCGGTGGCTACTTCGGTCCGGACACCGTCATTTCCCTGGCTGGCCCCGTGGACCATGAAGAGGTGGTCGATTTTTTTGAGGCCGCGTTTTCCGATTGCCGACTCCAGGAGCGTCCCGCCAAAAAGATGGATGCCTTGGCGCAGGCCCCCTCTCATGAGGAGGAAGTCCGCCCGGACCTTGACCAAACGCATCTCGCGCTGGGCTTCCGGGGGCCGGGAAGGCTTTCCGAGGGGCGTTTTGCCTTCCGTCTCCTGAGCATCCTCTTGGGGGAAACCATGAGTTCCCGGCTTTTCCAGCGCCTGCGGGAACAGGAAGGGCTTTGCTACCAGATCAGCACGGACACGGAGGTCTTTGATGAGGCGGGGCTGCTCCAAATCTATGCTGGAGTCGACCAACGAAAGGTCGAACGAACGCTCGACCTCCTGGGTGAGGAGTTGCGTCGCATCGCAAGCGAAGCTCCTGGCGAGGAGGAATTCGGACAAGCGCTTCGCTACGCTCTCGGACAGCATGCGCTGGCGCAGGAGTCGACCTACCATCAGTTCTCTTGGGTGGCCGAGTCGCTCCAAGTGCACGATCGCATCGTCGATCCCGAGGAGACGGCCGCCAGACTGGCGCAGGTCCGGCGAGAAGATCTCCAAGCCCTCGCGGCCGACATTTTTGATCGAGCCCACTTGGGGAGTGCCGTCATTGGGAGGGCCTTGGGCAGCCAAGGGATCTCGAGCCGGCTCGGCCTGCCCTAAGCGTAATACCAAGCTCCAGAATACACTAGTAGAATGGAGGGAGGGTGGTGTGGGGAAGAGGCGCTGAAGCGCGGGGAAGGAAGAGCCGGAGTCTTTCGAGCCAGCCCTGCGTTGCTCCTCGGTTACGGTGCCTGCATCGCGCCCTCGTCGCGCCTTGGTCTGGCCCGAAATCCACTCGGCCATTCTACCAGCCAATTCTGCAGCTTGGTATAAGTAGGGTGGCAGGCAGTCTATAATCTACAGCTTGTCGGAAAAGAGAGTTTGCGCCCGTTGCCAATTTTGGTAATTTCATTCAGTGATCGTCAGTTTCCGAGACGCTGAGACCGAAAAAGTCTTTCGGGGTGCATTCAGCCGGAAACTGCCGCAGGACATCCAACAGCGAGCCAGACGACGTCTGATGCAGATCCATAACGCCAGTTCGATCAACGATCTTCGGGTGCCTCCGAGCAACCGGCTGGAGAGCTTGGTGGGTGATCGCTCAGCTTACTGGAGCATCCGAATCAACCGTCAGTGGCGCGTGGTTTTCGGATGGAAGGACGGCAACGCCTCGGAGGTTTTGATCGAAGACTATCACTGATTTTCCATAGCCATGACTGATTCAAATTTGATTCCCCTCGAGAACTTTTTTGCCGAGACTTTGGCGGAGACGCTGGAGGAGTGGCCTGCGACGCAAGCCCAGGTGGCCCGCGCCACAGGCATCCCGGCTCCGCACTTGTCCGCGATGAAGGCAGGCAATCGACGTTGCACCCCGGAGTATGATCTGCGGCTGGGTCGCTACTTTGGCATATCCCCGGGCTATTGGATGCGACTTCAGCTATCCTACGACATGGACGCCGCCGAACGCTCCAAGGGAGAGGTCATCAAAGGCGAAGTGCATGAGTTCCAAGTTGCTTGAAAGGAGTAGACTGATTGGCTTGCGACTTGGGTTATAATCAAGCTGGTATAGCCAAGGTTTGGAGTGAATGCCAATCAACGCAGATAGAAACGAAAGCATGAACGACTTCACCAACAGGATCACTGTTGATCCCGGCAAATGCGGTGGGAAGCCTTGTATTCGTGGAATGCGGATTCGGGTGTTGGATCTGCTCGCGAATGGCTTGAGTCACGAGGAGGTGCTGTCTGAACTTCCGGACCTGGAAGAGGAGGATATTCGTGCGGCCATCATTTATGCCCGCAAGCGCAGGGATCACACGGTGATCGCGGCATGAGGATCTGGGTCGATGCTCATATCTCTCGGCAGAGGGGAACAGCCTTGGCTCAGAAGCTGTAGACAAGCTTGCTGGTGAAGAGGTGTTGATCGTAGGTGAACAAGGTGACGTTCGAGTCCTGTTCGGAGTAGGTGTAGGAAAGGCTGAGCCGCCAGTTTTCCACGAGTTCTTTGGAGAGGGAGAGCCCAGTGCGGAGGCGGTCATCACTCCGGGGATCACCGTTCGTGAGGAAGCCACTCGCTTTCTCGTAGGGCGCATGGGTGTAGCTGAAGAACAAACGGCCTGAGATGTCGTAGGGCAGCTGGGCAGAGAGGGAGGGGGAGATCCCGATGAAGGAGTTTTCATACTCGGTCCCTTCGGTCGTTTGGTGACCGAAGTTGACCGAGAGGTTGGCGGTTAGGCGGGAGAAGCTGTGCTGGTAGAAGAGGCTGCCGGAGTAGATTTCTCCGTCGCGATCATTCACGCCGGTGAGGGTTTGGTAGTCGGCCCAGTCGAGCCGGGCGACCGCGCCGAGGGCTTGGGTGTCACTGAGCCGATGAACCACTTGGTAATTCGCGAAGAGGGCGTTCGAGAAGTATTCGCTGTCGAACCAGAGCTGCGAGGTGCCGAGGTCCAGGGTGTGGATGAGGGCCTTGGTTTGATCGAGGTAACTCCCGCTGAGCGCGGCGGTCAGGCTGTCATAATCGAGCGTGGTGGCGTCGAAGTGGTTCCGGGTGGCGAAGCTGACGAAGGGGGTCAGGCTGTAGCCGTTTTTCTGATAGAGCCGGTAAGCGAGATACAGTTCCAGGTCGATGAAGGTGTCGTCCGATTCGGTGGGTCCGGGGAGGAAGAGATCCCGGTTGCGGCCGTCGAGGGAGGTGCCGTAGCCCAAGGTCAGCCCGATGCTCCCAGTCAGGGGCCGCTCGGCCGGGGTGGTTTGGACGCGCTGGGCGGCTTGGGAGACGATTTCGGTTTCCCGCCGGAGTTGCTCGCCCACGCTTTCCAGCTCGGCGGCATAGCTCTCGATTTGCGCGACGACGCGCTGGCCAGAGATGGCGGCCTTCGAGTTCTTGATCTCGAGGGAGGCTTGCTCAGCCAGACCGGGGTCGAGGACGGAAGCCACGGTGAAGGCCTCGACCGCGAGAATGTATTCGCCCCGCTCATGCAGGGCCGCTCCTAAGGCCATCCATTCATCGCCCGTCAAGGACTGGCCCCCGTCCAGCTTGACGCGGGATTCGCGGATGGTTTGGTTGGCGGATTCCATCGACCCGAAGGCGAGGGGGCAGAGAAAGAGAAAAAAGAAGAGCTTGGCGGTCATCGAGCAAGGAAGTGGGTGGGGAGAGGCCAGCGACTCAAGGCATGGGGATCTGGCTCAGGTTGCCCGCGAAACCGGAGGTGAATTTCGAGCCCGTCAGGTAGCTCTGCATGGCATCCAGGCTTTGCTGGATGATGGGGCTACGATTGCGTCCGCCGACGCCTTCGAAGTCCTTCAAGCTATTGTAGGCGTCAGAGATTTGGCTGCTCGACATCTGAGAGAGGTTTTCGGTGACCCCGCGCGCAAATTGAGTGGCCTCATTGACAGTTCCGTTGACCGCCATGTGTTGGTCGTTCAGCCAACCCAGATTTCGATCGAGCTGGGCTTCGAACTCGGAAATATTGGTTCCTTGGTAGACATAGCCGGCAATGTTTTCCGCTTGTTGCGCGGTGGCGATGGCGAGCTTCGCGCCTTGTTCCATTCCCGGAGGCAGACCCTCTGCCAAGGTATTGCCGACCTCGGCCAGGATGTTATTGTAGTCTTCTAGAAAACCCTGCGCGGTTTCGAAGTTTCCGAAGGCTTCGTCCGCTTGGTCGAGATCCGAGGCGAAGTCTTCCACTTTGTCCCCATGCTTCTGGTAGAAGGCTTCGATTTTTTTGCGGGCCGCACTGTCTTTAGGGAGGTCCTTGACCTTATCTTGGAGCTTGCTGTTGATCCCGGAAAAGCCCCCTAAGAGATCCCAGGCTTGGTCTTTGGCGAAGCTTTTGGCTTCGTCAGCAATCTCGTTTAGGAGTTCGTCATTGTCTTGTTTCAAGGCTTCCAGCGCGTTCCGATCTCTCGCGACCAAGCTATGAACCTTTTGGAGGTTGTCCCAAGCCTGCTTGGCGCCCCCTCCGAAAAGGGCGCTCCCCCGCTCGCTTCGATTTTTGCGATAGTCTCCCAGCGGGTTGTCGTAGTCTTTCCAGCCCGAATCGGTCACCACGGAGTTGTAGGGAAGATACCAAGGTTGGTCGAAGTCATTGTCCAATTCCTCAGATTCCGTTTCGGGAGGAGTCCCTTCCTGCTCGAATTCGCCGATGGTGTAGGTCGCCCCTCCTTCGCCGAAGTCTCCGGAGGAGGTTTCCAGTTGGCTCAGCTCGCTCAAGCTGCCGCCCAGCGAGCTAATGATGTCGCCCATATCCATCCAAAGAAGGACCAGCGCATTGTAAGCGTCGATGAGTTCGTTGTAGAGCTTAACCGAGAGAGGATCTGTCTCGTCGAGTTCAAAGAGTTCGATTTCTTGCCGCAGAGGCAGCAGGTTCTCATCCGACCAATTGTTGGCCTTCTTCATCAGCTCAATTTTCTTGCGAAAGGCATCCCGACTCCCAGCGGCTGGCTGAGGACCGTCAAAGCCGCCTGGGATGGAGACGATCGGCTCGGGAGTCGGAGCGAAGGGAGCCCAAATTTCAGGGTCTTGGGGCCCGGCCACCGGTTCAAGCGGCTCGTCGGGGTCGGTCGAGAAGAGGTTCTCAAAAAGCTCATCATTGGTGGGGAAATTGTAGACCGGGGCGGGACCACTTCCTAAAGAGCGTCTCGGTGGGCTGCTGGCTCCGTCGCCGCTAGGGGCGTCCGAGCTTGAAAGGAGGGAGTAAATGGGGGGCAGAGCCGCCTCGTTCTGAGATTGGACGGCTTTGATGAAGTCAGAGACTTTCCGTTCGGACAGGGGCGCCACCGTGGAGCGATCTTTGGACTTCGGGAGAAGATCGCGCGCTTCCCTTTGCAGAATGGAGACGAATTCACTGAGTTCTTCGGGGTTTCGTGTGAGCTGCTCGACGGTCGACCGGCGCTCGCTGGCCGGGAAAATGGCGTCGATGACAGAGACAGGCTGGTTAGCGAACTGCTGTGGAGAGCCCACGACGGATAGCGATCTGGATGGAGTGGGCGAGACCGAGGGCGGGGTGGCCCCACCGCCTGGGCCAGAGGGAGGAGGCCCGCTGGCTGCTCCCAGGACGCTGAAGGGCCCGGGATTGGCCGTATTGAAGGCTACGAAGTCCGCTCCGGTGGCCCCGAAGAAGACGGCAATGGACTGGGTGTCATTGGGGTCCAAGGAATTGGTGAAGGTGAACGCCTGCACCTCATCGGCCTCCACCGTCCCCGTGCCGAAGATACTAGCGAAGGGAACGTTTCCCCCACCAGGGGCCATGGCCTGGGTGGGACAAGGCAGGGTGTCGCCCAGGTTGGCCCCGAGATCTGTCACTCCAATGGTGGTGTCTCGAAAGGGCGCGCTGCTGAAGTCGTTCTCGATGAGAACATCCGTGTTGGTTCCCAAGGTGCAGGTCTGACTTTGGGCTAGTGGCACCGCAAACAAAGAGAGAAAGCAAATGACGATTTTGAACATGGCAGGCAAGGTGTGATGGATGGGAAAAGGGGCGAGGCCTCCTAGGAGAAAACGCCCTTCGTGATGGCACCGATTGGAGACGAAAATCCGGGTAAATCACAGGTCAGGGAATGCAAGCGCGAATGCCTTTTTGCTCGGGCTGCGGGCGGATTTTTTAGTTAAGGAACCTGACCGAAAAGCCGAGTGGTTTTCAAAGTGGTTTCCATTTCGAGAGCCTCGTTTTGAGGTCAAGGCCTTTGGCCCGAGAGGCGCTTTGGAAGGAGGCTGGGCGGGAGAAGCAGAAGGGCTTGTCAAAAGCGAAAAGCGCTTTTATCCTGCGCGCCTTTTTGGCCCGAATCCGGGCCAGTTTCTTTCCCTGCCCATCATGAACATCATTGTCGAAAGACAGCCAAATTGTCAGGCTCTCCTGAAGGTGGAAGTGCCTTCGGATGCCGTTCTCCAAGAGCGCCAGCAACTGGTGAAGGCCTTTTCGCAGCAAGCTCGAATTCCCGGCTTCCGGCCCGGGAAGGCCCCGGCGGCCGTCATTCAGAAAAAGTATGGCAAAGAGATCGCAGCCGAGACCGAAGAGCGCCTCATCGGACAAGCCTACCGGGAGGCTGTGGCGCAGGAGAAACTGCGTGTGCTCAACGTCCGCGATGTCCGTGAGCAGACCTTTCACTCCGATGAGAGCTTTTCCTTCGAGGCCGAGCTGACGCTGGCCCCTGAAATCATCTTGCCGGAATACAAGGGCATCCCGGTGGAGAAGCCCAAGGTGGAGGTGACGGAGGCCCAGGTGGAGAAAACGATCGAGGGGATGCGGCAGCGTTTCGCGAACTACGAGGATCTGGAGCGCTCTTTGGCGATGGACGATTTCGCGACCGTCGATTTCCAAGGAAAAATCGAGGGGGCGCCTGTCAAAGAGGGCTTTCCGGATTTGCCCGATTACCTCGACCATGCGGAGGATTTCTGGGTCAGGATGGATGAGGAGAGTTTCTTGCCCGGCTTTGCCAAGGGCCTGGAGGGCGCCTCGGCCGGAGAGACCCTTTCGGTGAGCGTGACGCTGGCCGATGACTTTTACCTCGAGGCGCTCCAGGGCAAAACCATCGATTACGAGGTCACCATCAAGTCGGTCAAAGCGCAGCGCCTGCCTGAGGTGGATGACGCCTTCGCGGGGCAGCTGCGCGAGGGGCTCACGCTGGAGGCGCTCCGATCGGATGTCCGGGAACAGCTCGAGGCGGAGGCGACCCGCAAGGCCGACCAGGCGGTCGAGAATCAAATCATGGCTTACCTCGACTCCAAGGTGGCGGCCGAGCTACCGGAAGACATCGTGGCCTCAGAAACCCAAGCCCAGGTCAATGAGATGGTGAATTACGGCCTCGAGCAGGGCTTTCAGAACGAGCAAATCCAGAAACAAGAGGAGGACATTGTGAACACTGCCTCCGAGCGCGCCCGCACCTCCGTCAAAACAAATTTCATCCTCCAGCGCATTCTCCAAGAAGAGAAGATTGAGGCTTCCGAGGCCGAGCTGAAACAGCGGATCATGCTCATGGCGCTCAAAGAGCAGTCCACGCCGGATAAATTGATGAAGCAGCTCGAGAAAGAGGATCGTATCGGCTCCGTCCGGCATCAGATTGCCCTCGGCAAGGTGGTTGACTTCCTCAAGGAGAACGCCAGCGTCACCGAGGTCGAGCCCGATTCGGCTCCCGATTGAACGCTTACTTTCCCTTTCCCTTTATGGATTCTTCTCTTCTCCAAGCCGCCCGGACTTCCGCCGGAAAGGCCAGCCCCCAGGAGCTGGCTCGTGTTTCAAACAGCTACGTGCCCATGGTGGTGGAGCAGGAGGGCCGCATCGAGCGCTCCTACGACATCTACTCCCGTCTGCTCAAGGACCGCATCATCTTCATTGGCTCCGAGATCGATCCCTACAATCAAGTGTCCAATTCGGTCATCGCCCAGCTTTTGTTCCTGCAAATGCAAGACCCCAAAAAGGACATCAATATCTACATCAATTCCCCCGGAGGCTCCGTCTCCTCGGGCTTGGCCATTTACGACACGATGCAGTTTGTCAGCTGTGACATCAACACCTACTGCATCGGGATGGCGGCCAGCATGGGGGCGGTGCTTTTGGCGGCCGGGAGCGCGGGCAAGCGCTTTGCCCTTCCCAATGCGGACATCATGATCCATCAAGTGTCCGGGGGGGCGCAGGGGACGGCCAGCGATGTCGAGCGCACCGTCGAGCACATGTATTCTCTCAAGCGCCGCTTGAACGCCATCCTGGCCCGGCACACCGGGAAGACGGTCGAGCAGGTGGAGCGGGATGCCGACCGGGACCATTGGCTTTCGGCCCCCGAGGCAGCGGAATATGGACTGGTAGACCGAGTGTTGGAGAACAAATCGGATCAGGAAAACGCTTCCTAATTCGGAGGGGTCGCGCTAGAATATAATTTTCAGAGAGTGACCCTTTGCTTCCCACTGCTTTGTTTCCATGGCCCGTGCTTCCAATCTCACAATGTGTTCCTTCTGTGGCAAGAGCCACTCGGAGGTCAAAAAACTGATCGCAGGCCCCGGGGTTTACATTTGCGATAGCTGCATCCGGGTTTGCGAGAACATTCTCGAAAAGGAGCTGGGCGAGGCGGCTGAAACCGGCCAGCAGAGTGACTTCCAAGTCCCCAAGCCAGCCGAGATTGTGGCTCGCTTGAGCGATTTTGTGATCGGGCAAGACTACGCCAAGAAGGTTTTGGCGGTCGGGGTGCACAATCACTACAAACGCCTTTTTGGCGGGGGGGAACCGGCTTCCTTGGGCGGGCTGAATGAGGTGGAGTTGGAGAAGAGCAACGTCCTTTTGATTGGTTCGACGGGCTCGGGCAAAACCCTTTTGGCCAAGACGCTTGCGCGAATTTTGGATGTGCCCTTCACCATCGTGGACGCCACGACCCTGACGGAGGCCGGCTACGTGGGCGAGGACGTCGAGAACATCATCCTGCGCCTCTTGCAAACGGCGGACTACGATGTGGAGCGGGCCGAGCGAGGCATCATTTACGTGGATGAGATCGACAAGATCGGACGCAAGACAGAGAACGTCAGCATCACGCGGGATGTCTCGGGCGAGGGGGTGCAACAGGCGCTCCTCAAGATCCTGGAGGGAACCACCTGCAACGTGCCGCCGCAGGGAGGGCGCAAGCACCCTCAGCAGGAATACATTCAGGTCAATACCGAGAAGATTCTCTTCATTTGTGGCGGGGCCTTTGTGGGCTTGGAAGACATCGTGCAGCGCCGGATGGGGCGGCATGTCCTCGGCTTTGGCGGCAGTTCGGTCGCGGGCGAGACCCAGGAAAAAGCGGAGCTGCTCAAGCATGTCCAACCAGAAGACCTTCTCTCCTTCGGCCTGATCCCGGAATTCATCGGTCGGCTCCCGGTCTTGGCCAACCTCAATGCCCTGACTGAAGACGAACTGGTCCACATTCTGACCCAGCCCAAGAACGCCATGGTCAAGCAATACACCAAGCTGCTGGCCATGGAGGGCGTGGCGCTCCATCTGGAGCCGAGCGCTCTTCGCGCCTTGGCCGTGCAAGCAGCCGAGCGGGGGACTGGAGCCCGCGCCTTGCGCTCGCTTCTGGAGAAGCTGATGCTCGATCTGATGTATGAGCTGCCGGGGCGGGATGATGTCTCGAGCGTCCATTTGGACGGGGCGGTCGTGGAAGGCAAGGGCGAGCCCAAGTATGAGCTGAAGCCTGAGCAAGACGCCGCTTGAGTGCGAGGCTTTTTCTGTCCGCGGGCTGATCCCGTCTTGCAGTTCGGCGCTTTGCTCCGTAAAAAGGTGGTGTGAGTCTGGAAGGCCCGTATCCCAAAAAGTCTCAGGACGAGCCCGCCGTGGAAGAGCCGCGGACGGAGGCCGGCCCGGAGACGGGTGAGCTGGATGAGGTGGGCGTTCCCGAGCGGATCGAGTCTGAGGCCTTGGCCCCGAGCGCGGCGGGAGGCCGGCCTTGGTGGAAATTTTGGGCGCGGCCTCGTCGCGAGCATCAGGTGCAAGCCCTCCAAGCGGGCTACTTTGAGCTGCTGGAGCTGGTCCGGTCCATCCGCCAGCACCTCGATGGGGAGTCGAACAACCGGGCCGATTTCAAGGATGCCATCAGCCCCCTCCCGGTGGCCTTGCGCAGCATGGAGTCCCTGAGCGAGAGCCAGAAGCAGATCGTGACCGCGCTCAACACGCTCCAAGGCAGTGTCGAGCGTTCCGAAACCCGCGATCGTGAGGTGTTGGGTTCGATGCGGGAATTGAACGGGACCTTGGGCGGGATCGATCGCACGAATCAGCGAACCGCCGAGACCATGGACCGTCTGGGAGATCGCCTGGGCGACTCGGAGGCCCGCATGCTGGATCTCTTCGCGCAAGCGCGAGAGACGGAGAAGGATTTCTCGAATCAGTTGGTCTCCTTGCAGAAACGGACCTTTTTTGTGACGATCTTTTTGGGGTCGCTCTTGGCGGCGGCCATTGGGGTGCTGGTGGTGGTCTTGTGGACGAGTCAGAAGGGGCCCCTGTCCGCCCCTGCGGTCCTTCCGGTGGTAGAGGAACCTGCTTTGGAAGCTTTGGAAGAGAAAGTGGAGGTGGCTCCTGTGCTGCCGATGGCTCCCGAAGAGAGCCCGGAAGGGAAGGAAGAAAGCGCGCCGCCCATTCCCGAAGAGGAGCGAGAGACTGAGGAAGAAGGGGTCCCGCCCGCTGAGGAGGAGGCGGCCGGTCTGGGTGGGGGGGTGGCACCCAGTGCGGGCTAAGTCAGCGGGTCGTGGGAGAAAGACTGATCCACGTTTGGTCCAAGCTGAGCGCTCGCCAATGGGAGGACGCTTGGCGGGAGCGGCTGGAGGGTCGTTTCGGCACGCAACTGGTTATCACCGACATCAAGGGTGGGAAGACGGTTCGCTTGGAAGTGTATTGCCAGGAAGCTTTGGAAGCAGAAGGCCTCCAGAAGGAATTCGGCGGCAGTGTCCGCTCGCTTCGAAAACAAAACTGGGCCGCGCTCGCCCCGGATCTCCCGCCACCGCTCAAGGTGCGGGATCACTTTCTGGTGACTGCGGAAACCGATCCCGCAGCACTCGATCCACTACAGCAAGCCCACCCCGAACGTGATTTGCTCAGCATCCCCGTCGAGCTGGCCTTCGGCACCGGCGGCCACGCCACCACAGCGACCTGTCTGCGCTTCCTCGTGGACTACGCGCGGGAGCGGGAAAAGGCGAGCCAGCCTTGGTCCATGCTCGACCTCGGCACGGGAACCGGCATTCTTGCCATCGCCGCAGCCAAGCTGGGCGCGGAGCCGGTTCTGGGCTGCGACTTCGATCCGCTGGCCGTCGCCGCCGCCGCCCGCAACTGCGAGCGCAACGGCACACCCGGTATCGCCATCGAAGAGCGCGACGTCACCAAGTGGCAACCGCGTCGCCAATACGACTTCATCGCCGCCAACCTCTTCGCCAACATCCTCACCGCCGCCATGCCGCGCATTGAAAAGACGCTGGCGAAGGACGGCCTGCTGGTGGTCTCCGGTATCCTGCGCGACCACGAGGCGGAGGTTCGTGGATCAGTCAAGAAGGCCGGATTGGTCTGGCAGGACGAACGGCGTTTGGGAAAATGGGTGACCGGGCGGATTGCGAGGTAGGGCGAAGCGTCTCGCTGAGCCGGTGGGGAAACGGCTCCATCCTAACGCCACGTCTTCCCTCGCCTGCGGCCCTGCCTACCACCACCTCATACCAACCTCCAGAATTCATTGGAAGAATGGAGGGAAGGTGTTGTGAGGAAGAGGCGCTGAAGCGCGGGGAAGGGAGAGCCGGTGTCTTTCGAGCCAGCCCTGCGTTGCTTCTCGGTTACGGTGCCTGCACCGCGCCCTCGTCGCGCCTTGGTCTGGCCCGAAATCCACTCGGCCATTCTACCAGCCAATTCTGCAGCTTGGTATCAGGTGGGAACATCGGTGAGCAAAAGCTGCGAAAAATCGCAGCAGTCCAAAGCGGCTTTCGCCGCGTCCATGCTGGAACGTTTCTTGGGCGAATTCACCGACGGGGATCAGCGCCACCTTGTAGACCTGATCCTCCCCCGCAGGCCTCCAAAGCTCACCCAACTGTTGTGTCATGCCCGAGTTATCCCAGCGCGATTCCCAGCGCTTTGGCGGCGGCGTTCATTCTTTCATCAGCGCTGACGACTCGCGAGCAGGCGGCCAATCGAGCAGTAGCCAAATGCAGGCCGTCCAGCGTTCGCAGCGGAATGGATGGCTTGGCGGCGTAGCAGTCGGACGCTATGGCGCGCGCTTCCGAGAGCACATCTTCTCCCAAGGGAAGAAACCGCAAGCGACCCGCCTGATGATCGCTTTCCAGGGTGTGGTAGAGCTGCTCTGCGGATTGCCCGTTGGTTTCTTGGCGAAGTGCTTTCTGCTCAAAGGCGAAGAGCAATTCAGTCCGCGTCAAGGTGGAGGTTACCAAGGGCTCCTCCAAGGAGGACAATCGTTCCGCGTAGGCATCCGAGTCCTCCTCCAAACAATAGAGCTTAACCAAGCAGCTAGTGTCCCAGTATTCCGGCATCAGAAACGATCCGCTCGAAGATCTTCAAGAATGGAGGCGGAAGAGCTGGCAGGCGCTCCCGGACGTTGTTTCTTGAGCCGTTTGCGAATTTCTTTCGCCCATCGCAGGTTGTCTGGAGCTTGGTTGGCGGCGGCTATGGGAACCATGCGAACGCTGGGGCGCCCCCGCACCGTGATGACGACCTCTTCGCCAGCCTCTGCTTTGGCGACCAACTCGCTCAGCCGAGCCTTGGACTCTCGAACGCCGACTATCATGTGGTTACAGTAGTCTCTTTGCGAAACGAGTCAACTCTCCGCCCCCAGCACGACCAGCAGGTCCTTACTGTCGACGTTTTCGCTCACTTTCACTTCCACGGACTCGACGACGCCGTCTCTTGGGGAAGTGACGCTGGTGAACATTTTCATGGCTTCGAGGGTCAGGAGGGTGTCGCCTTTCTCGACTTTTTGCCCCACCGTGACGGCGATGGAGTTGATCATCCCCGGCATGGGGGCCCCGATCTGATCGGGGTCCTGGGGGTCGGCTTTTTGGCGGACTTTGGTTTCCGGCGCAATGGAGCGGTCCGCGATTTGGATGTGGCGTGGGATGCCATTGACTTCGAAGATGACGGTGCGGAAGCCATCCGAGTTGGCGCTGCTGACGTGGAGTCGCTTGAAGAGGAGCGTTTTGCCCTCGTCGATGCTGGCGGCGAATTCCTCCCCGGTGTGGGGCCCATAGAAGTAGGCCGGGGTGGGGAGCACGGAGAGGTCTCCATACTGCTCGCGCGTTTGCACGAAGTCTCGGAAGACTTGGGGATACATGAGGAAGCTGTAGATCTCATCCTGGCTGGCTTGGTGGCCGAGTTCTTTGCTCAGTTGGCGGCCGACTTCCTGGAGGTCGATGGCCGGGGCGTGGTCGCCAGGGCGGCCTTCCCGTGGGGGTTTCCCGCCCAGGATGACGCGTTGGACTTCCGGGGGCCAGCCGCCTTCGGGCTGTCCCAGGCCGCCGCCCAGCATGTCGATGACTGATTCAGGGAAGTTCGTGCCCTCGGGCAAATTGACCACATCGGCCGCTTTCATCCCGCGCGAGACGAGGAACATGGTCATGTCCCCGACCACCTTGGAGGAGGGGGTCACTTTCACGATGTCGCCGAAGAGCTGATTGACCTCGGCGTAGGTTTTGGCGACTTCTTTCCAGCGGGCCCCCAGGCCCATGGCCTCGGCCTGTTCCTTGAGGTTGGTGAATTGGCCGCCGGGCATTTCGTGAAGGTAGACTTCGGCCGTGCCGTGGGGGTCGGAGGTGTCGAAGGGCTGGTAGAATTTGCGAACGTCTTCCCAGTAGTCCGAGAAGTCGTCGAGCGGGGACAGGTCGAGGCCGGTCTCGCGCTCGGTGTTTTGGAGGGCCGCCACGATCGAGTTGAGATTCGGCTGGGAGGTGGAGCCGGAGAGGGAGGCCAGGGCGGCGTCCGCGATATCCACTCCCGATTCGGCCGCTTTCAGGATGGAGGCGGCGTTCAGGCCGGAGGTGTCGTGGGTATGGAAATGGATGGGGAGGCCGATTTCCTGGCGGAGCGCCTTGACCAAGGCTTCGGCGGCGTAGGGGCGGCAGAGCCCGGCCATGTCTTTGATGCAGAGGGTGTGGGCGCCCATCCGCTCGAGTTCTCGGGCCAGCTTGAGGTAGTAGGCGATCCCATACTTGGTTCGCTGGGGGTCGAGGATGTTGCCGGTGTAGCAGAGGGTGCCTTCGCAGAGGGCATGGGTGTCCTGGACGGCTTCCATGGCCACTTGCAGGTTCGGGAGGTAGTTCAGCGAGTCGAAGATGCGGAAGATGTCCATCCCGGCCTCGGCGCTGTGCTGGACGAAGCCGCGCACGACGTTGTCCGGATAGTTCGAGTAGCCGACGGCATTCGAGCCACGGAAGAGCATTTGGAAGCAGATGTTTGGGATCCATTTCCGGAGTTGGCGGAGGCGCTCGAAGGGGTCTTCTTTGAGAAAGCGCAGGGCGGTGTCAAAGGTGGCCCCACCCCACATTTCGAGGGAGAAGAGTTGGGGTGTCTGGTGGGCGATGGCCCCGGCGATCGGGAGCATGTCGGCCGTGCGCATGCGGGTGGCGAAGAGGGATTGGTGAGCGTCCCGCAGGGTGGTGTCGGTCAGGAGTAGTGGCTGCTGGGCGCGAATCCATGCGGCAAAGCCAGGCGCGCCCATTTGCAAGAGCTTTTGCCGCGTGCCGGCCGGGGGCTCGCGGCGATGATCCCAGGTGGGCAGGCGAGGCTCGCGAAAGGGGGCTTCCGGTTTCCAGTTTTTGGCGTGGGGGTTGCCGTTGACGATGACGTCGCCGAGGTAGTTCAGGAGTTTGGTGGCACGGTCTCTTCGTTTTTTGAATTGGAAGAGGGAGGGGGTTTGGTCGATGAGCCGGGTGGTGGCGTGGCCCGCGCGGAAGGTGGGGTCATGGATGACGTTTTCCAGGAAGGGGATGTTCGTTTTGACACCGCGGATCCGGAATTCCCGCAGGGAGCGGATCATGCGATCGCAGGCGTGGTGGAAGTGCCGCCCCTGGCAGGTCAGTTTCACGAGCAAGCTGTCGTAGAAAGGCGAGATGATCATGCCGTTGGTGCCCATGGCTCCGTCCAGGCGGATGCCCATGCCGGCGGGCGAGCGGTAGGTCAGGATGCGGCCGATGTCGGGGGCAAAGCCGTTTTCGGGGTCCTCAGTCGTGATGCGGCATTGGATGGCGTAGCCATTTCGCTGGATTTGATCCTGGGGAGGAAAATCGATTTCGGGCCCATCCAGGCGATGGCCAGCCGCCACGAGAATTTGGCTGCGGACGATGTCGATGCCGGTGATCTGCTCAGTCACGGTGTGCTCGACCTGCACCCGCGGGTTCATTTCGATGAAGAACCAGTCTTCACTCTCGGCATCCACCAGGAATTCCACGGTGCCCGCGTTGTAGTAGCCGACTTCTCGCGCAATGCGGACGGCGGCATCGCAGAGCGCCAGGCGGGTCGTCTCCGAGATGCCGACCGAGGGGGCGATCTCGACCACTTTTTGGTGACGCCGCTGGACGGAGCAATCCCGCTCATGGAGGTGGTAGACTTGTCCATGTTGGTCGCCCACGATCTGCACTTCGATGTGTTTGGCTCGCTCGATGAAGCGCTCGAGAAAGACGGCCGGATTGCCGAAGGCGTTGGCGGCTTCGGTTTGCGCTTCACTCAGCAAGGAGGGGAGCTGTTCGGGCTCTCGCACGACCCGCATGCCCCGGCCGCCGCCCCCGAAGGCCGCCTTGATGATGAGGGGGAAGCCGATTTTTTGAGCCACTTCGGTGGCTGCTTGGGGATCGCTGATGGCGTCCTCGGTTCCTTGCAGGACGGGGACTTGAGCGCGATCGGCCACGGCGCGGGCGGCAGTTTTATCGCCCATCGAGAGCAAGAGATCCTTGTCCGGGCCGATGAAGGTGATGTCATTTTCCTGACAGGCGCGGGCAAATTCGGCGTTCTCAGAAAGGAAGCCGTAGCCGGGATGGATGGCATCGACGCCTCGTTCCTTGGCGATCCCGATGACGCTTTCAATATCGAGGTAGGCGCCGACGGGCCCTTTGTGCTCGCTCAGCTGGTAGGCTTCGTCTGCTTTGAAACGATGGACCGCGAAGCGGTCTTCCTTGGCGTAGAGGGCCACCGTCCGGATGCCCAATTCAGTGGCCGCGCGGAAGATGCGAACGGCGATTTCAGAGCGATTGGCGACCAGGAGTTTGTGAAAAGGGGGTGTCATTCGAGGGAGTTTCTTCAGCCTTTGACCTCAGGGTTCACGCCCGGGATGGCAAGTGGCAACTTGAGACTGGCTAGAGCGACTTTTTCGGTCGCTTTGCCTGGTTTCAGGCGCTTTTAAGATTTTAGGATTGCTTTTGGCACCATTCTTGAATGGTATCGAAGGCATTCTCTTATGCTGCGCTCTCCTCTCTCCGCGGCGACGATCCTTGGTATCGCCCCCTTCTTTTGTCCGCTTTCGGCGGCTCCTCTGTCCCCTGATCCGGTTGGCCACATGGAGTTGCGGATTCTGAGCGAAGACTTCCTCGAACTCCACTTGGTGAACCAGGAAAGCGGCGGGCAGTGGCTGCCGGCCGAGTGGGATTTTGGCCAGACCGATGGAAGTGCCCAACTTCCGCTGGCGGGAGACTTTTCCGTTGTGGCGAACGGGGCCGCGGTGACGGTGGAGGCGGTGGGCTTTCGGCGGCGCGCTCTCTATGCGCCGCATGGCATCGATGACTTGCGAGTAGGAAATTGGCTGACTCTGAAGCTGGCGCAGTCCCTGCCGGCCGGGGCGCAAGTGGAGGTCAGCCATCCCGATGCGACGAGGTTCCCGCCCGCACTGGATTTCTCGGCCACCATGGAGGCGGACCGGATTTCCTCAGCCATTCATGTGAATCAGGTGGGCTTTCCGATGAGTGGTCCGAAACAAGCGGTGGTCGGGGACTACTTGGGCTCGTTGGGGGAATTGCCGATCGGGCCACGGCCTTTTTGGCTGGTGGACGAGCATGATGTGACCGTTTTTTCAGGCACGCTCACGGCCAAGCCGGACCTCTTTTTCGCGATCGTGCCGACGCCTTATCAGGAAGTCTTTGTGGCGGATTTTTCGGCTTTCGCCACTCCGGGTACCTACCAGGTGGAGGTCCCAGGTTTGGGACGCTCGCTCCCTTTTCTGATTGGCGATGAGACGGCTGCCAGAATCGCCCGGGCTTACGCTCTCGGGCTTTATCACCAGCGCAGTGGCGTGGCCAAGGATCTCCCGGTCACTCGGTTCACCCATGGGGCGGATCACACGGCACCGGCGCTCATCCCGGACGATAGCCACCCCACGAATGCCTTTCTTCCGGGTGGGAATTGGGATGTGGTGAACGATCCCGAGCACACGGCGCCTCAGCTGGATGTGATGTCGGCCAGCCTGTATCCCTTTGTGAACACGGGAACGGTGGAGGTGGCAGGCGGGCATCACGATGCGGGCGACTACAGCAAATACACCATCAATAGCGCGCAACTCATCCACGTGCTCGTTTTCGCGGTCGACCATTTCCCTGGGGTGGTCGGGCTGGACAATCTCGGTCTCCCGGAGAGCGGAGACGGTCTCTCCGATCTCTTGCAGGAGGCCAAGTGGGAGGCGGATTTCCTCCTCAAAATGCAGGACGCGGACGGCGGCTTCTACTTCCTGGTCTACCCGGAATTCCGCAAGTATGAGCACGATGTCCTCCCGGATGACGGGGATCCTCAGGTCGTCTGGCCCAAGAACACGGCGGTGACCGCGGCGGCGGTCGCGGCCCTGGCTCAGGCGGGTTCGTCTCCGGCCATGCAGCAGGCCTTTCCGGCGGAGGCCGCGGCCTACCTGGCGGCTGCTCTCGATGGCTGGCAGTTTCTCCTGAATGCGGTGGCCACCCATGGCAAACAAGGCGCTTACCAGAAGATCACGCATTATGGGCACATCTTTCGCCACGATGATGAGCTGGCCTGGGCGGCGTCCGAGGTTTTTCTGGCCACCGGGGATGCTGTGGCCCATGATAAATTGCGGGAGTGGATGCCGGACCCGGGCGCGGACGCCACTCGGCGCTGGGGGTGGTGGCGTCTTTTCGAGGGCTGGGGAGGGGCCATCCGCTCTTATGCCTTTGGCACCAACGGTCGGAGGACCCTGGCTGAGATGGACGCGGCCTTTCTGGCGGCTTGCCAAGCAGAGGTGGTGGCGACCGGGCAGGACAAGGCTCTCTGGAGCCAAGAGATGGCTTATGGTTCCAGTTACCCTTACGCCTCCAAACGGATCAACACGGCCGGCTGGTATTTCTCAGCTTCGCAAGGGTTTGATCTGGTGACGGCTGAGCTGCTCCAGGCCGACCCCGATCAGCTGGAAGCCATCGAAACCAATTTGAACTACGAGCTGGGGGCCAATCCCAACGACCAGAGTTTCGTGGCCGGCTTGGGCTGGAATCGACCGACTGAGTGGGTCCATCAATATGCTCAGAATGACCGGGGGACCCTTCCGCCTTCGGGGATCGTCATGGGTAGCCTCCAAGAGGGCTTCACTTGGTATGATCCCTATACCAATCGCTTGAGCGAGCCGAATTGGCCGGTCGACTGGGATTCGGGTCACGCGCGCTACCCGCTCTATGATCGCTGGGGAGATACCTACAACGTGACGACCGAGATGGTGTCGGTCGACATTGGCAAGAGCCTGGCGGTGGCGGCTTGGCGGATGGCCTCCACTTCCTTGGCCACCCAGCCTTGGGTCCCGACCGCCATGGACATCCTGGGCTTGCCGGGGCAATTGAACTGGGGGGATGCCTACACGCTGACGGTCTCCTCGCCTGGGCTCGACCTGAGCCAAGCCGAGATCGTGTGGGAAAGTGATTCCGGCCCGCCCTTCCGGGGCAGCCAATTCTCGCAGACGGTGGGCTATGGGAGCGCGTCCTGGGTCGAGGCGGAAGCCACCTTGCCCGATGGGCGGCGGCTTTTTGCGGCCCTCGATTTGCCGACCGTCAATGAACCGCCCGTCCCGGAGGCGGGGCCGGATGTGACTTTCGCTTGGCCGGACACCGCTTGGGAGGTGGTGGGCTCGGTCAGCGATGACGGCTTGCCTTCGGGGGCAGGCTTGGTCGTTCTTTGGGAACTGGTCAGTGGTCCCGGGGCGGTCGAATTTCTCAGTCCGGGGGCGACGAGCACTTGGGTTCATTTTTCTGACCCTGGCACCTACCTCCTGCGCTTGAGCGTTTCCGATGGGCAGTTTCTCCGAAGCGATGAGGTGGCCATCACGGCCACGGCCAACCCCGAGGGCACGCTGCGCCAGAGCGTGCCGCCGCCGGCGGCTCCGGAGCAGGTGGTGGCTCGCTATGACTTTGCGGACGGCCCGATCGACTTGAGCGGACAAGGGCAGGACCTCGCGCTGAGCGGCGGGGCGGCCTTGGCCCAGTTGCCAGATGGGCGTCGCGTTTTGCAGGTGGGGGCCTTGGGGGATGAGGCCCAGGTCCAGCTGGCGGACTCGCTCGTTCTGCCGACCGGGACCGAAGCGCTCGAGATGCGCTTTGTCTTCCGGCCGCAGGCTTGGCTCCAAGGAGGGGTCACGAACAAGGCGCTTCTTTCCTTGGAGCAAAGCTGGGACACCAGCCTGAAGCTGCATGGCGACAAGTGGGCCGGAGAGCGGATCTATGCCGGGTCGCACGAGTTGCTCACAAGCGCTCAGTTGGGAAGTGCTCTCCCCTTGGGGCAATGGCACGAGGTGGTCCTGTCTTATGGGCTGACGGAGGGGGTCGCGGCCGAGATCAATGGTGTGGTGGAAGGGCAGAACGCCGGGGGCCTGAATGAGGGGCGCAGCAATGATTGGACGCTGGTGCTGGGGAATTTCTCGGGAGAGATCGATGAACTGGAGGTGGTGCGGACGGACGCGAGCGGGGTGGCGGCTTACTATTCCTTCGAGGAGGACCTCTCGGATGCCAGCGGGAACGCCCTGGACCTGACCCTCCAGGGCGGGGCCCAACAGGTCGCTTCCATCGAGAACTGGAAGCCGACCGATGGCGGGGTCTTGCGCTTCCAGGGGCTGGGAGACGCCGCTCAAGTGAGTATCCCCGACAGTCTCCTGCTGCCCGGCTCGGGGCAAGCTCTCCGGCTCAGCGTGTGGATGCGGGTGCGCGGGTTTTTGCAAGGCGGACAGACGAGCACCCCGCTTCTTTCCTTGGAGCAAAGCTGGGACACCAGCCTCAAATTGCACGGGGACAAGTGGGCCGGGGAACGCGTCTACGCGGGCTCGAACGAGCTGGTCGAGAGCGCCTTGCTGCAAGGCCATCTCCGGCCTGGGCAATGGCACCATCTGGAGATCGCCTATGACGGCGGGAGTCTCCTAAGCTGCCATCTCGATGGGCAGCTTCTGGCTTCGCAAACGGGCACGCTCAATGTCGGGCGCAGCAACGATTGGTCTCTCATTCTGGGCCATTTCGATGGCGATATCGGCCAAGTGGTCTTGCATCGGGATTGATTCCCGGCCGGGCCAGCGCCTGGGAAGACCTTTCCATTGCGCGCTTTCCGCTTTGTGGAATAGATGAAGGAGCGGCTTCTCCCGGCCCGCTGACCCCCTTCTTTTTTTATGATGACCCGTTTTTTTCCGGCCTTTTCCTTGGCGCTTTTCTTCTTGGGCGGCCTGGCCCAAGCGCAACTGACGATTCGCGTGGAGCCTGTGAAATCCACTTTGGTGGCCCATGAGTCCATGAAGTTGGTGGTCCAGATCCGCAACTTTTCCGGCCAGGATCTCACGCTGGATGCTCCGGGTCAGCGGGAATGGCTGACTTTCAGCGTGCGCACGAGTGCCCGCCCTTTGGTGACCTCGACCTACTCGGGCGAGGTTTTCCGCCCGCAAGTCCTGGGGGCGGGGCGCACCATTCAGAAGACGGTGGATCTCAAGGCCCTTTACGATGTGGGGGATTTCGGAAGCTATTGGGTGACGGCCCACGTCTGGTATCCCCCCACTCGCGAGTATCTCAATTCCAATCAGGTCATGATGAATGTGGTCAACGCCCAGGTCTACGCCGAGCGGACGGTCGGTGTGCCGCCAGGTCGACCTGGCGCAGGGGAGCCGCGCGCCTACCAAGTCATGCTCTTCAAGCACTTGGACGAGACGGAAATCTACGTGCGGGTCAAGGCCGCGCGGACCCAACGGGTGTATGCGACCTATTCCCTCGGCCCGGTCGTCATGATCAAACCTCCGCAAGTGGCCATCGATCGGGATAGCAAGCTGCATCTGCTCTACATGGGTGGGCCGGGACTTTGGCTCTATTCGAAAGTGGACGTCGACGGGCGCTTTCTCGGTCGGGAATTTTACAAGGACCAGGGCGTGCCTCTTCCGAAGCTGGCGACGGACTCGGCCGGCTTTGTCCGCGTGGACGGAGGGCGTCTCTACGATCCCGCCAATCCTGAGGGAAGTGAGCAAGCCGAGCTGGCCGAGGTCAATCCGGGTTACCGCCGGCTCTCCGATCGACCCGGCTTCCTCAACCAGAGCAATGGGAACCCCACTCCTCCGGCCGGCCGCGGCAATATGCAGGACCTCTTCGAGGAATACCGCGATTCTGACTCGCTCTTCAACGAGTGACTCTCCCGCGCTTGCGCCAAGCCGCTTCTGGCATGCGAACGGCTCTCCCAGCCGCCGTGCATCGCTCCCGCCTCTTCCGCTGGTCCGCCGCTTGGCTCCTGCTCATGGCCTGGCCCACCGTGGGGGAGGCCGCCATCCGCACGATCGTGTTGGATGCAGGGCATGGGGGGAAAGATCGGGG
Organism: Verrucomicrobiota bacterium; assembly: GCA_039027815.1. Taxonomy (NCBI): domain Bacteria; kingdom Pseudomonadati; phylum Verrucomicrobiota; species Verrucomicrobiota bacterium. The sequence goes on along the minus strand of JBCCJK010000018.1, from coordinate 6,010 downwards.
GGCCTATTCAGCGAATGTTTTTGAGAAGCATCTGGCGCTCGACGTGACCTTTCGGGTCGACGCCATTCTGCGATCCAGAGGATACCGCGTGGTTCTAACCCGACGCCGCGATGAGTATCCCTCCCTCTGGGAGAGAGTGCGTTTGGCCAATCGTTACTCCAAGGCGGTCTTCGTGAGCATCCACTTCAATTCGGCCCGCTGGAAGCCCTCTGTCCAGGGCGTGGAGACCTACTACTACGGCGCGGACGACCGTGCGCTCGCCGCGGCCATCCAGCCCAAGGTGGTCTCCGCCACGGGAGCGCCCAATCGGGGCATCAAGCGGGCTCGTTTCTTTGTGCTCCGAAACAGCAAAATCCCGGCCGCCCTGGTGGAGTGTGGCTTTCTCACCAATGCCTCCGAGCGGAAGAAGTGCATGAAGGGCTACTACCGGCAGCAGATTGCGGAGGGGATTGCAGCGGGCATCATCAGCTATGCCCGACGAAATTAGCCCCAGGGATTCATGCTGCTGACCGCGCAGGAAATGCGGGCGGCCGAGGAGCGCTTGTTGGCGGACGGGGTTTCGGCCGAGTCGCTCATGGAGGAGGCCGGACGCGGCTTGGCCGAGGCGGTGGCGAGGTTCTCCCCCCAAGTGGGCCTGGCCGTGCTGGTGACCGGGAAAGGGCACAATGCCGGGGATGTCTACGTGGCAGCGCGCCATTTGCGAGAGCGGGGCTGGAGCCTCCGGGAGTGGGCCGCCTTTCCCGAGGAGCGTCTCGCTTCCCTTACCCGCCGCCAACGCGATCGGGTGAAGGAGCTGGCGACCTTTGACCCAGAAGAGGGGGTGGCGCCGGGGACTCCCGTCATCGTGCTGGAGGGCTTGCTGGGAATCGGGTCGCGGGGTGCTTTGCGAAAACCCATCAAGGCTACGGTCCAAAAATTGAACGCGCTCTCCCGGGAGCGTGGCTGGCGGGTCTTCGCGATCGATGTGCCGACTGGTCTCAGCGAACAAGCGCCCCTCCCTGCCTTGGCGGTGAAGGCGTCCACCACCCTCACCATCGGTTCTCCCAAGGCGGCCTTGCTCGCGCCCGGCGCGGAGGATTGGGTGGGGCGGCTGGAGGTGATCCCGGTCACAGGCCTGACGGAGCTGAAGGGTGCCGATCCAGCCCTTCTGACGACGCCCGCCAGTTTGCGAAAAAGCTGGCCGCCCCGCCCAGCCTCTTGGCATAAGGGGGACGCGGGTCGCCTGGGCGTGGTGGGGGGCTCGCCCGGAATGGCGGGAGCGGCGCTCCTAGCGGCGGAAGGCGGCTTGCGGGCGGGGGCGGGATTGGTGACGCTGTTTGCCCATGAGTCGGTGGCGGGCGAGTTGGCGGCACGGGCTCGCCCTGAGATTATGGTGCAAGTGGTTCGGGATTGGCGCGGGGTGCTGGAGTATCGGCTGGACGCGCTTGTGATTGGCCCCGGCTTGGGACGCTTGGCGGATCGCTCGCTCGACCCGCTCTTGTCCGATTTGACCCTGCCGGTTCTCATCGACGCAGATGGGCTCAATCGTCTAGCCAAGACCAATCTCTTCCCTCTGCAACAAGCGCGAGGACCACGCTTGTTGACGCCCCATCCGGGAGAGATGGCGCGCTTGTGGCCGGATGCCAGCGATGTCCCTCCCCGGCAGCAGGCCGAGGCCTTTGCCGGGGAATACCAGGTGACCCTCTTGCTGAAGGGGGCCCGCAGCGTGGTGGCCTCGGCTGAGGGCCAGACCGGCTACAACTCGACCGGGCACCCCGGAATGGCCACCGGCGGGATGGGCGATGTCCTTTCCGGGGTGGCGGGAGCCTACCTCGCCCTCGGGACGGAACCGTTTCAGGCGGCCTCGCGCGCGGCTTGGCTCTGCGGGCGGGCCGCGGAGCTGGCTTGGGAGCGGGGTGGGCAATCGATGGCCTCGGTGCTGGCCTCGGATGTCCTGGCGTGGCTGGGTCGGGCGGAGCGGGAGCTTTGGCAGGGCGGCCGTTGAAAGCGCTTGTTCCGAGGGGGACTGGCACTAGCTTGGCGGCATGAGTTCCCGAAGGAAAGGTTGTGTCACCGCGCTGATCGTGATCGGCGCTCTTTTTGTTCTTTTGATCATCGCTTCGCTCATCGGGGGCGCCTTGGTGGGGGATTCGGTCTCGCAGGAGAAGTATCAAGAGATCACCTTGCTGGAGGGGTCCGGGGGCAAAATTGCCCGCATCGATGTGGAGGGCGTCATTTCCTCGGAGGTGGACCGGGCGGGACAGTCCATGGTGTCCCGCTTCAAGGAACAAGTGACCCAAGCGCTTTCCGACAAGGAGGTGAAGGCCATCGTGCTCCATGTGAACTCGCCCGGAGGCGGGGTCACGGCTTCTGACACCATGTACCAAGCGGTGGCCGAGGCGCGCCAGAAGAAGCCAGTGGTGGTCTACATGAACTCGGTGGCCGCTTCGGGGGGGTATTACATCGCCTGTGCAGCCAACCAAATTGTGGCCAATGAGACCACCATCACCGGGAGCATTGGGGTCATCATCCAGACCTTTGGCTTCCAAGGTCTGCTCAATAGCATCGGGCTCGAGCTGCGGACCTTCAAAAGCGGCCAGAACAAGGATCTTCTCAATGGGGCGCGGGATCTGACCGAGGAGGAAAAAGCCATTGTGCAAAATCTGGTGAATGAGTCCTATGACAAGTTTGTCTCCATCGTGGCCGAAGGCCGCGGCATCGAGCCGGCCACCTTGCGAGAGGGGATTGCCGACGGACGGATCTTCAGTGGTCGGCAGGCCTTTCAGAACAAGTTGGTCGACCAGTTGGGCTATGTGGAAACCGCCTACCAGGTGGCGAGGGAACTGGGGAAAGCGCCCGAGGCCGAGGTGATCCGCTACCAAGAGTCCTTCGGATTGGGCGCGCTCTTGAGTCTTCTCGGGAAGGCCCCAGCCATGGAATCAGAGAACAAGATCGAGATCGATGTCGCCGAGCGCTTGCTGCCGAATTTGCAGCCGGGGCAAATGTATTTCCTCCCTGCCTACTATCTCCGCTGACCGCTTCCCTTTCCGTATGCAACTCGCGACGCAGGCGGTCCTGACGGACTTGTTCGTCCTCTCCATTTTTTCTCTGGTCTTGGCCTTGGCGGCCTTTGGCTGGATTCGCCGGGAGCACCCGCATCTCGGCTGGGAAACGCAGGGGAACGTCTGGACGGGGCCGTTCCAGCTTTCCGATCTTCTCATCGGGGGGCTGCTTTTGCTCTTCTTCGGCTCGTTGGTGTCCGCAAGCGGCGCGGAGTCCCCGCAGGTCGAGGACATCAGTCCGGCGCTCCTGATCGTGGATCGACTTCTCTGGCTCTGCATCGCCGGGGGGCTCATAGCCTCGCTGGCTTTTCGCGGTGAGCGTCTCGATGAAATCCTCGGCCTCAAGCGCAAGCGCTGGGGAGGCACGCTCGTTTGGGGATTGCTCGCGGCCGTCGCAGGCTGGGCCGCCGCCATCGTGGCCATCTGGTTTGGGCAACGCCTGCTTTTTCAGCAAGCGTGGGGGGAGCAAGAAGTGCAACCGCTGGTGGAATTTCTTCGCGACTCCGACTCGCTGGGGCTCCTTTCGCTGTTGTTTCTTTCGGTCTGCATTCTGGCCCCCCTCTGTGAAGAGGCCGTCTTCCGGGGCTTCCTCTACCCGGCCATCAAGCGCTTTTCGGATCGTTTTTTCGCGGCGATCTTCACATCGCTCCTCTTTGGGCTGATCCACGGAAATGTCACCTTGGTGCTGCCGCTCTTCGCGCTCGCGCTCGTTCTGACCCTTTCCTATGAGCTTTCGGGCTCGCTCTGGGTCCCGGTGGTCGGGCATGCCGCCTTCAATGGGGTCACCTTCTTTTCGGAGGTTTTGCGATGAGTCGGCTGGCCGATCTCGGCGAGGAGGAGGTGCTCCGCCGTCTCTTGATCGATCTCCCGACTCGTCCGGATTTGCAGGTGGGCCCCGGGGATGACTGCGCGGTGGTCTCGCTTCCGGGAAGGGAGGATCGGCTAGGTTTGCTCAAGACCGATGCGGTCGTTTCTTCCATCCACTTCCCTGAACACGAGGACCTCGAAAGAGTGGGGTGGAAGGCCTTGGCCCGCAATCTCAGCGATGTGGCCGCCATGGGGGGAAGGCCCGAGCACGGGCTGGTGACGGTTTTGGCATCGCCGGAGCGGGAGATAGAGGGATTGGAAGCACTTTACCGAGGTCTTCGAAAGTGCGCCCAAAGCCACGAAGTGTCCCTGGCCGGTGGGGACTTAGGATCGCTGCCCCGAGGCGGGGCCCACCTGGTGGTTTCGGTGGCGCTCAGCGGAAGCGTGGCGGCCGACCAATGCGTGCTGCGCTCGGGCGCGGCTGAGAAGGACCTTCTGCTGGTGACGGGTCGATTGGGAGGGAGCTTCGCCAGCGGCCGGCATCTCGACTTCAGACCGCGCCTGGCTGAGGGGCGTTTTTTGGCAGAACAGGGGGTGACCGCCATGATGGACTTGAGTGACGGCCTGGCAGCCGATCTCCCCCGGCTTTGTCGGGCCAGCCAAGTGGGAGCCTGGCTTACACGAGAGTCCCTGCCCCGGCACCAGGGGGTCGATGTGAAGGGAGCGCTTCACGAGGGCGAGGACTATGAGCTGCTGGCGACGGTGCCGCCCGAAAAGTGGACTCCCCTCTCGCTCAGTTGGCAGAAAGCCTTCCCGGATCTTCCCCTGACTTGCATTGGTGAAATCGTGGCGAAGGGGCAGGGCGAGGAGTTCGCGGGGGGGTGGCAGCACTATCATTCATGAAGACCTTTTGCGAGAGCCCCGAGGACTTGCTGAGCAAGGCTTCTGACATAGCGAGAGAGCTGCAAGCCGGAGAGGTGGTGGGGTTGATAGGAGACCTGGGGGCAGGCAAGACCCATTTTACGAAGGGCTTGCTGGCGGGCTTGGGTTTTGCAGGGGAAGTGACCAGTCCCACCTTTTCGCTCGTGCAGGAGTATCTCGGAGGGCGGTTGCCGGTCTTCCACTTTGATTTTTATCGCATCGAGAAAGAGGAAGAATTGTTGGCGCTCGGCTGGGACGATTACCTGGCGGAGGAGGGCCTGGTGGTGGTGGAATGGGCGGAGCGCTTCTCGCGGCTTTTGCCGAGGGGCGCGCGCTGGTGGCGCTTGCAAGCGGTGGCAGAAAACCGGCGGACCTTGGAGGAAATCAAATGGGAGTGATCTTGGCCATCGAAACCAGCACTCCCAGAGGCAGCGTAGCGGTGGCGGCGGAGGGCGAAGTCGTTTTTGCAGAGGAGTTCGTGACCAAGCGGTCTCACAACGCAGCCCTCTTCGCGCCCTTGGGGAGGGCCTTGCAGAGGGCCGGCCCGCACCTGAGTGGGGTGGTGGTGGGTCTGGGTCCGGGCTCCTACACCGGCATCCGCATCGGCATCGCGGCTGCCCAAGGGGTCAGCTTAGCTCGGGCGATTCCGGTGGTGGGAGCTGCCTCGCTCTCTGGGCTGCCAGGAAAAGGCACGCTGGTAGGAGATGCCCGCCGAGACAGCTTCTTTCTTCAGGAACGGGGGGGCGGGCCCGAGATCATGGACGAGATGGCCTTTCGCGAGCGAATCGAAGCGAGCCCTGATCAGCCTTGGGTCACCTTCGACGCCCGGGTCCCACTTTGCCTAGAGCAGATCGAGATTGCGCAGCCGTCGGCGCAGGTTCTAGCGATCGCCCCACTGGATTTTTCCAAGGAGCAGCCAATCGAACCCATCTACCTCCGCGCCCCCTTTGTCACCACGCCCAACCAGCCCCGCCAAGCGATCTCGCCCAAGCGGCCTGAACCAAGCTAAAAGTGGTAGGCAGCGCTGAGAGCGCTAAGACAACCACGGGCAGCGCTCACAAGGCATTATACCAACCTCCAGAATTCACTGGAAGAATGGAGGGGAGGTGTTGTGGGGAAGAGGCGCTGAAGCGCGGGGAAGGAAGAGCCGGTGTCTTTCGAGCCAGCCCAGCGTTGCTCCTCGGTTACGGTGCCTGCACCGCGCCCTCGTCGCGCCTTGGTCTGGCCCGAAATCCACTCGG
>JBCCJK010000017.1 GCA_039027815.1 Verrucomicrobiota bacterium | reverse complement strand
TGGCCGAGTGGATTTCGGGCCAGACCAAGGCGCGACGAGGGCGCGGTGCAGGCACCGTAACCGAGGAGCAACGCAGGGCTGGCTCGAAAGACACCGGCTCTCCCTTCCCCGCGCTTCAGCGCCTCTTCCCCACAACACCTCCCCTCCATTCTTCCAGTGTATTCTGGAGGTTGGTATCACCTCCACTTTGAGGTCGTCCGCTTCCGGCTCCCGTGTTTGGCCTGGACGGCATCGGCTTCTTGGCGGCTTTCTCGGCGGCTCCGCACGGAGCGCATTTTTTGCTGCGCTTCTCGGTAAGCGGTTTGGTGGTCCACGATGGGGGCGGGGTAGTCCCGGCCGATGACGCAGCCCGCCATTTGCTGCTCCAATTCCGGCATGGTGTGGGGCTCGGCTAGGTAGCGGTCGGGCACTTGGGCCAGTTCGGGGACCCAGCGGCGGACGAAGACGCCTTCGGGGTCTTGGTCGAGGAGTTGCTTGGTCGGGGAGTAGACGCGCAGGGTGTTGATGCCGGTGGTGCCGCTCTGCATCTGAGATTGGCTCCAGTGGATGCCGGGCTCGAAGTCCACGAAGAGCTTGGCCAGGTGGAGGCCGGTTCGCCGCCAGTGGAGCCAGAGGTGGTAGCTGGCGAAGCTCATGAGCATGGCCCGCATGCGAAAGTTCAGCCAGCCGGTGGCGGTCAGGGCGCGCATGCAGGCATCGACCAAGGGGTAGCCCGTGCGGCCCTCGACCCACGCTTGGAAGCGCTCCTCGCTCCAATGTGGCTCCCGCAAGCCATCGTAGGCGCGCGAGAAATTGCGGAATTCGATCTCGGGTTCATCCTCGAGCTTTTGCATGAAGTGGCAGTGCCAACGAAGGCGGGCCAAGAAGGACTTGAGGGCGGAGAACCAACCCGGCGCCATGGCTTCGCCTTCGGCCTTCCTGCGGTAAAGCTCGGCGCGATGCAAGGTGACCGTCTGGTAGGCTTCCCGGATGCTTACACTGCCGAAGGCAAAGTGGGGCGAGAGGCGGGAGCAGGCTTCGTAGGCGGTCACCGGGCTGGACATTTCTCGGGAGTAGTGTTGCCCGCGCTCCAGAAGGAAACTGTCCAAGAGGGCCAAGGCCTGGGGGCGGCCGCCTGGCTGTCGATCCTGCAAGGGGTCGGGGGCCAGGCCCAAGTCTTGGCCGGAGAGCTGCTCCCCCGGCTCCCAGCTGCTCGGCTTGGCTGCAAGCGCTTGGGGAGTGGGTGGAGGCAGAACCGGCTCGTTCATGCGGCGGGCCCAGCGCTTGGCCCAGCCATCTCGATTTTCCAGGCGACGGATGACTCCGGTCTGGGGGCTTTCCTGCCAAGGCACGTGGTTTTCTCGACACCATTGGGCCACGCGTTGGTCCCGGCGGTAGGTGAGGGCGTTGCCTGTTTCTTGGTGGCTCCAGAGACGGGTGGGGGCGAGACGGGTCAGGACTTGGGTGACTTCTCCCCGCCTCAGGAGCAGGGGCACCTGCAAGCTGGCCAGCTCCTCTCGCAGGTCCTGCAAACAGTCGTTCAGGAAGTGGAGGTGACGCCCCGCAAAGTCGTCCGCAAAGAGGAGCTCGTCTTCATAGACGAAGAGCGCAGCGGTCGGTCCCTGGCCGAGCGCGCGCGTGAGGGGTGCGTGGTCGGTGACCCGCAGATCCCGTTTGAACCAGACGATCTCCATGTGAGAAGCGGTTACGTTTCCAACCACTAGGGCTGGGAAATTCTCCTGGCCTCCACTTGCCCGAGTCGATCTGCGGCCGTAGAAGTGGGGATGGAAGATCTGTTCGATCAATCCGCTTCCAAGCCGCCCTCTGATTCGGACGATTTCAGCGCGGTGGAGTGGAATTGGGCGGGTCGAGTCATTCGGGAGGTTTCCGAACAAGTCTCTCAGGAGGAAAAGAGCGAGAAGGCCTTTCTTGTTTCATGGGTGCGTTGGACCGATATGGTCAGCTTTTTGAGCTACACCGATCTGTGTCTTCACCGGCTAGCGCAGGTCACCCCATCCCAGTTGGCCTGGCACCAGACCATCGTCTCGGGACTGATCGCCCTGGGCAGTGTTTTTCGTGAAAAATCTGCCTTTGTCGCAGAGGCCAACCTGAACCTAGTCGACTACAGCTCCGGCAAGCTGGAAGCCCAAATCAGCATGCTGAAAGAGTCTTGGGATTTGTGGCATGGCGAAAAGACTCCTGCTTTGGCTGACCTCTCGAACGCTCTCGAGCATGCTATCGAAGGGTGATCTCGAGGAGGTTTTTCAGGCGTGGTATGACCACAAAATGGATCCTGAGAGCGAGGAGCGGCTGAGGGTTCACCGAGCGACCCTGGACAAGCTCGCGGTCCGGCTTTCCGGCATCGATCCCAAGTTTCAGAGGCTTCGCAGGGCGGATTTGAAGTCACTTTTGAGCCAACGCTTTGGGGTTTGGATGAAAGAAAACAGTCTCCCGAAGCCACGCCGTCGATAGACTGCTCGCTAGGGGGATGGGTCACAATCGCTTCAAGAGCCGGTAGCTCTCTGGGACGGCGGGAGAAAGCGCGCCCGCTCTTCTTTCACTTCGCGGCGCACAAAGCAGCCTTCCAAGTGATCGTTCACCAGGCCCATGGCTTGCATGAAGGCGTAGGCGGTTACGGGGCCGACGAAGGTCCATCCTCGGGCTTTGAGTTCGCGGCTGAGGGCCATCGATTCCGTGGTCTGGTCGATGGCTTGCCGATCGGCCCAGGTGGCGCGCCGGGGGCGGGCTGGGGGTCCCGGCTCCCATTGCCAAAACCAGGCGGCCAGGCTGCCTTCTTTCTCAACCATGGCGAGGGCGGCCCGGGCGTTTTGGATGGTGGCTTCGATTTTTCGTCGATGCCGGACGATGCCAGGATTCGCCAGGAGGCGGGTGATCTCGGCGGGGCCGAAACGGGCCACTTGGTGAAAGTCAAAGCCGCAGAAGGCCCGGCGGAAGTGTTCCCGCTTTCGCAAGATGGTCAGCCAACTGAGGCCGGCTTGGAAGCCTTCCAGGCAGATCTTTTCGAAGAGCCGGAAGTCGTCCGCCACGGGGCGCCCCCATTCGTAGTCGTGGTAGGCCAGGTAGTCCGGCTGGTTCCCCTGCCATGGGCAGCGCGGGCGACCGTCCGGGCCCCGAAGGAGTCCTTTGTCCAAGGGGCTCATGGGTCTTTCACGAGCCGCTCCCCGCCGAGGCGTTCCACGAGGGCGTCCAGGGAGTCGACGTATTTCCAGGCCCCGCGTTTTCGCTGGTATTTGTTCCAGACGACTTCCCGGGCCGCCTCGGCCTCGGCCCGGCTGAGGGGCTGGTGGTCTTGCCATTCTTCTTCCCGTTTTAGACGGGAGCGAAGTCGCCACTGGGAGCGGTCAAAGGTCAGACGGTAGAGGCGCGTGGCCCCGTCCTCCTGGGTGGCTCGCCATTCGTGCCTGATCATGACCTCGCGGTCTCAGCCTAGGCCGGTTCGCGGCGAAGGAAAAGGAAAACTCACTACCGGCGGCGGCGCAGGAGGGGCAGCAGACCGCTCAGGAGCAAGAGGCTGGTGGAGGGTTCGGGGATGACGGTGAGCGAGTAGCCATCGAGCGCGAGGGTGGCTTGAATTTGATCGAGGTAGCTGCCGACCGAACTGTCGTAGCTGGTGGTAAGATTGCCCGATTCGAGGATGGCGGTGTGGGTCCCGGCCAGAGCGAGCTGCCCCTCCTGGATGACGAAGGTGGGGCTCCCGGAGTCGCCGCTTTCGAGCCGGGCGTCATCGCCAGCGCCACCCAGGGAATTATAGGAGGTGGTGAAGGTGCGGGTTTCCTGGATGCCGGCGCCGCTCGTGAGGGGATCGGCCCCGAAGTCTTGGAAAGCGGTGATGGTGCTGGTGCCGACGCGAGCGGTTTTGCCGTAGAGGTAGGCGGTTTCGCCCACCAGTTGCAGCTCCGTGAGGTTGGTCACGGCAAAGGGGGTAGCGCCTTCGACTGGTTGCAGCAGGTGGCCGATGTAGAGATCGGTGTTCTCGCCCTCCCCGTTTTTGATGTGGGTGATGGCATTGACCGTTTCGCTGGTGAGGAGGCCCTCGGGCGTGAGAAAGTGGACGGTGGCCCCGATGCCGATGCGGAAGTGGTTCGCGCCCACGAAGTGCTGGGGGGAGAGGAGGGCGACGCTTTGGCTGGGGTTGGCCGCGTTCCAGCCCACCCCACTCAAGTCATGACCCGCCAGCAGGAAGGCCTCCGAGCCGTTGGCGAGCGGGGCATCCGGATACCCCGAGGCGAAGCGGGCGTGCCTCTCCATGTCGTAGCTGCGAACCAGGAGGGCGGAAGCGGTCGAGGCCAGGCAAAAAAGGCCGAGAAGGGCACGGATAAACAACATGGAGATTATCATTGTAATAAAAATTATAAAAAGAAGCAATCCAGAAGGGATTCCGGCCTGAGCAGAGGAAGGGTGAGCGAGGGGTGGCTTTCGGATTTGACCCGGGAGGGCCGAGCGCGAGACTCGCAGGGCCCTATGCTTCGACACGACGCCACCAAGATCGCTCTCTACTTCCTTTCAGTCGCGGTGCTGGGCGCTCTTTTGACGCCGGTGCTCTTTCAGTTTGGCAAGGGGCTGGCGGAGTGGCCGGCTTTTGCGCGGGCGGAGGAGGGGCTCTTCGCTTACCTCCACCGGGTTTTGAGCACGAGTGGCTTTCCACGTTATTTCAATCGAGCGGTTCTGCTGGCGGCGGTCCTACTTTTTTTCCCCTTCGCCCGCTGGATTGGCCTGCGGGGGCTGTCTCTTGGTTTCCGGAAGAATCCTTTTGGCTGGGGGCACCTCTTGCTGGGGTTCGGGCTGGCCGCGGGGATTCTTTTGGCCGGGGGGTGGGGGTTCTTGCGATGGGGGGCCTACGAGATGCGCCCAGAGCCGGAGTGGTGGAACGAGGGTCAGGAGGCGCTCACGGCGGCCATCGGCGTTTCGCTTTTGGAGGAGTTTTTCTTTCGGGGCTTGTTGGTGGCCTTGGTGCTGCGGAGTTTCTCCATGAGGGGGACCTGGGTTTTTGTGACGGTGCTGTTCGCGGTCGTCCATTTTCTCCAGCCGCAGGAGGGTTTTGCGCTGCGGGATGAGGAGGTCGGTTGGGACGCGGGCTTTCGGCTCTTGGCCTCGATTTTGGAGAATTTCGTGGAGGTCAATTTTCTTTTGGCGGAGTTGCTAACGCTCTTGGCGGTGGGGGCGGTTTTGGGCGCGGTGCGCTGGCGGGAGGGGTCGATTTGGGGTGCGATCGGCCTGCACGCCGGCTGGGTCTTCGGGCTGAAGCTTTACAGTGGGGTCTCCCGCGGCGGCCAAGGCTTGGCGGAGGGTGAGTTCATGCCGTGGCTGGGGGAGAATCTCCGCGTGGGTCTTTTCCCGTGTTTCTTGGTCGTGTTGACGGGCGGGCTGTTTCTTTGGCTGACTCGTCCGAAGGCGGGCCGCAAGCTGGGCCAGTCGGCATGAGCGGAAGCTGGGTCCGGGCGCGGCGCTGGGCCGAGGACAAGGTCTTCCCGCCGGTTTGTGTCTTGTGCCGGGTGGGGGGTCTGGCAGGATCGCTCTGCGAAGATTGCCTGGCCACGCTGCCCCGGGTCCGCGAGCCTTTTTGCCGTGTTTGTGGGGAGCATTTTGAGGGAGCGTTTTCCGGTGCCTTTTCCTGCTCCAATTGTCGGGAGCGCCAGTTTTCCTTTGCCTTCGCGAGGGCGCCTTTTTTGGCGGAGGGGAGGGTGCGGACTTGGATTCACGAGTTCAAGTTTGATCGGCGCTTTCATCGCCGAGGGCTCTTGGCGGATTTGCTGGTCCGGGTCTGGGAGCGACCGGAGATCGCGGCTTTGCGAGCGGACGCGCCCTTGGTGGTCCCGGTGCCGCTGCATTGGAGGCGGCGGTGGCGGCGCGGTTTCGACCAAGCGGCGGAGCTGGCCTACGGTTTTGCTCGCCGCTCCGGGCTGCGCTGGGCCAAGGCGCTTCGTCGTGTCCGGGCGACCGAGACCCAGTCCGCCCTACCTCGGGAGGTCCGTCTGCAAAACATGCGTAAAGCCTTCGCCCTGCGGCCTAGCCAGCGGGAGAAGCTGCGGGGGGCGACGGTTCTGCTGGTGGATGATGTGTTCACGACCGGGGCCACGGTCCAAGCCTGCGCCGAGGTGCTCCTGGCTGCTGGGGTGCGGAAGTGCGTTGTCATAACGCTCGCAAGGGGCTAGAGTGAAGATACCAATCGACAAACGACATGGGAATTTTTTCAAAGCCGCCCTTGAGCGGCCTCGGACGGAAGAAGGAGGACATGCCGGAAGGCCTGTGGCACAAATGCACTGGCTGCACCGAGTCCGTCCATGAGCTGGAGCTCAAGAAGAATCTGCGCGTCTGCCCCAACTGCGGCCACCACCTCCTCATGAGTGCCCAGGAACGAATCGAGTCGCTGGCGGATGAGGGGACCTTTGAGGAGTTCGACGCGGGGCTCTTTTCCAAGAACCCACTTCATTTCGCGAAGTATGACGAGAAGATCAAGCGGCTGCGAGCGGCGACCGAGATGAACGATGCGGTCGTGACCGGACGACTCCAGATCGACGGCCAAGCGGTGGTGGTCGCGGTCATGGATTTCCAATTCTTCGCTGGCAGCATGGGTTCGGTGGTGGGAGAAAAAATCGCCCGGGCGGTCGAGACGGCGACCGCCGAAGGGCTGCCCGTCCTCATTTTTTCCGCTTCTTCGGGGGCGCGGATGCAGGAGGGCATGCTCAGCCTGATGCAGATGGCCAAGACGAGCGGGGCCTTGGCTCGTCATCACGAAGCTGGCCTCGCCTACATTAGTATTCTGACGCATCCTACGACGGGCGGGGTCACGGCCAGCTTTGCCACTTTGGGGGACATCATCCTGGCCGAGCCCAAGTGCATGATCGGCTTCGCGGGCCCCCGCGTGGTCAAGGAAACCACCCACCAGAATCTCCCGCCCGGTTTCCAAACGGCTGAGTTCATGATGGAGCATGGATTGGTGGATCGGATTGTCAGCCGCGAGGACATGCGGGGAGAGCTGTCCCAAATCATCGGCTACCTCGCCAAAACGCCCGAGCCGGCGGTCGTGTGATGGAGGTGGCCTCCCTGAACTTCGGCCCCCTTCTCTACCCTCTGTTGGCGGTTTTGCTGAAGTTGCTGGCGGGGGCGTTTTTCGTGGAAACGGAGCCGGCCCGCCATCGGTTTCAGCCGGAGTGGCCTTCTGCGGAGAAGGTGGTGGCGGTCCGGAGTGAGGATCGGCAGGAGTGGGCGGCATGACCTACCAGGAGTCGCTCGATTGGCTCTACCGCACGCAGCTTTTCGGAATCAAGCTCGGGCTGGAAAATGTCGAGCGCTTGTGCGGGGAGTGCGGCATCGCGGTCGATTCTCCCGGTATCCTCCACGTGGCGGGCACCAATGGGAAGGGCTCGGTCTGCGCTTTCGCTGAGCGCCTCTTGCGGGAGAGCGGTCGGCGAGTGGGGCTGTTTACTTCTCCCCATTTGGTGGATTTTCGAGAGCGCATCCGCATCGGTCAGGAGATGATTTCGGAGGAGGCGGTGGCGGAGGGTCTGGGCTTTTTCCGCGAGCAAGTCGCCGAGTGGGAGCCGCATCCGACTTTCTTCGAGCTGACCTTTGCGCTGGCGATGAAGTATTTTCAGGAGGAGGCGGTCGAGGCGGTGGTCTTGGAAACCGGGATGGGGGGGAGATTGGATGCGACCAACTTGGTGCAACCGCGAGTGGTGGCGCTCACGCCAGTCGGGCTGGATCACCAGAAGTGGTTGGGCGAAAGCTTGCGCGAGATCGCCCAAGAAAAAGCCGGCATTCTCAAGGTCGGGGTGCCCGCGGTCTCGGCGGGGCAGGTGGCGGAAGTGGCGGAGGTCCTTTGGGAGCAGGATCCGGCGATCGAGTTTGTGAAGGAGCCGATTCCCGGGGAGTGGGACTGTGGCCTTCCCGGCCAACATCAGCGAGCGAATGCGGCCTTGGCCTGGGCAGCTCTCAAGAGGGGTGGCTGGGAGGTGGGCCCGGAAACGGCGCGCCGAGCGATCGCTGCCACCCGCTGGCCCGGGCGCTTCGAGGAGGTCCGCCCGCGGCTGGTCTTGGACGGGGCTCACAATGAGTCGGCCATGGAGGCTTTGGTGGCGACGTGGCGGGCCCGCTTTGGGGCGGAGAAGGCGAGCGTGGTCTTCGGCGCGCTGGCCGACAAGCAGCCGGAGCGGCTGCTGAAGCGGCTGGGCCCGATTGCGCGGGAGTTTGTCTTCGTGCCGGTGAATTCGCCTCGAGCCCTCCCCGTGCGGGACCTGGGCAAGGCGGCGGCCGGGAAGGTGCCTTGGCAAACCGAGGTCTCTCTGGAGGCCGCTCTTTCCACGGCGCTGGCCAGCAATCGGGCCACTTTGGTGACGGGCTCGCTCTTTTTGGTCGGCGAGGCGAGTGGCCTGCTCCGAAGCGAGGCTTTCCGGCCCTCAGCGCAGTGATACCAACCTCCAGAATTCACTGGAAGAATGGAGGGGAGGAGGTGTGGGGAAGAGGCGCTGAAGCGCGGGGAAGGAAGAGCCGGTGTCTTTCGAGCCAGCCCAGCGTTGCTCCTCGGTTACGGTGCCCGCACCGCGCCCTCGTCGCGCCTTGGTCTGGCCCGAAATCCACTCGGCCATTCTACCAGCCAATTCTGCAGCTTGGTATGAGGAGGGGCGGGCGGACGTGAAAGAGATGCGTCCGTTCTCCCAGTGAATCGGACCGCTTTTCCCCTCAGGGTTTTTTGTAAATGAACCAGAGATTGCGCAGGTAGATGAACCAGCCGGTGGATTGGCCGAGGATGCCGACGATGTCCACTCGCCAGGTGAAGTAGATGATGAGGAGCGAGGAACCGCCCAGGCTCATCCACCAGAAGGCTGTCGGCACCACGGAACGTTTTTGCTTCTCGCTTGCGAGCCATTGCACGATCATGCGGCCGGTGAAGAGAAATTGTCCCAGAAGTCCGAGGCCAACCCAAAAGAGGCCGGTCAGGGCCGTGATGTCGAGCGCGCGAAAGACCCAGCCGCCGCGGAGGCGTTCCTCTTGGCTTTGCTGGACTTGTTCGGCGAAGACTTCGGGGTGGAGGAGCACGGATGGCCCCTCCGAACTTTCGAAGGAGAAGAATCGTTGGCCGCTTTCGTCTTGGACCACTTCGAGGGTTGAGATCCGGTCGCTCAGCCGGAAGAGTCTTGGCTCTCCTCCGTCGCTCGCTTGCAATCGCTGGTAGAAGCCGTGCGACCACCAGAGGGAGAGGCAAAGAAGCAGGAAGGACGCGATGGCGAGCAGCAGTCGGGTCTGCGGACGGGTCATGGAGGAGTATGAAGGGGGAATGGAGAATCCGGAAGGGGGAATGTGGAATTCGGAATTTGGGAGGGGGGCTTTGGGCGGGGGGGTCTTTTCTTTTTGGGTGGAGGGCTTTTTGGTTGTTCTTTTGCGGATGATTTATCTCGATCACAACGCCACGACCCCGCTCGCGCCGGCGGCCTTGGAGGCGATGTTGCCCTTTTTGAGAGAAGAGTTTGGCAATCCCTCTTCTTCTTACCGCTTGGCTCGGCGAGCGCGGGCCGCCCTAGAGAAGGCACGAGAGCAGGTGGCCGCTCTTTTGCAGACGCAGCCAAGGGAAGTGGTCTTTACCGGCGGGGCCACCGAAGCGACCCAGGCGGCCCTGGAGTCTTGTCTTCGCTTGCAGCCAAAACGAGAGGCCCTGGTGGTTTCCGCCATGGAGCACAGCGCCACGCTCCGCTTTGCTGAGGCGCTCGAGGAGGAGGGACGGGCGCGCGTGGTGCGGGTGCCAGTCGATGGCGAGGGACGGCTTTTGCTGGATGAGCTGGAACGGATTTTGAGTCGAGAGGCCGCCGCGGTGGTCTCCGTGATGGCGGCCAACAATGAGACGGGCGTGCTCCAGCCGATTCCAGAAATCGCCGAGCGTTGCGCGCGAGCTGGCGTGCCCTTTCACTGCGATGCCGCCCAGGCGGTCGGGAAAATTCCGGTGGATTTGGCAGGGTGGGGGGTGGATTTCGCGACCTTGGCGGCCCACAAGTTTTCTGGTCCCAAGGGCGTGGGCGCGCTCTACGTGAGAGAGCTTTTGCGCTTTGTGCCCCGGCAGCCAGGCGGGGGACAGGAGGAGGGCCGCCGGTCGGGCACCGAGAATGTGGCCGGGGTGGTCGGGATGGGCGCGGCGGCCGAGCTGGCCGGGGAGCGGTTGGCGGCGGGGGAGTTGGATCGGGTCGGCGAGTTGCGGGATGAGTTCGAGTCAGGGCTGGCAGAGGCCTTTCCGGAGTGCCTCTTTCATGGTCGCCAAGCGGAGCGCGTGCCGACGGTGACCAGCTTTTCTCTCGCGCGCGTGCCGAGCGCGGAGTTGCTCCTTCTTTTGGATGAACGCGGTGTCTGTGCCTCAGCCGGCTCGGCCTGCTCCAGCGGCCGTCCTGATCCCTCGCATGTCCTGCTGGCCATGGGCCGGAGTCGGGAGGAGGCACAAAACAGCCTCCGGCTGAGCCTGGGCGCGGAAACCACGCGGAAGGAGGTGGGGGAGGCCTTGCGCATTCTTTTGGACTCCGTCGGCAAGATTCGTTCGGCGCGGGGATAGAATACCAAGCTCCAGAATTCACTGTTAGAATGGAGGGGAGGTGTTGTGGGGAAGAGGCGCTGAAGCGCGGGGAAGGGAGAGCCGGAGTCTTTCGAGCCAGGCCTGCGTTGCTCCTCGGTTACGGTGCCTGCACCACGCCCTCGTCGCGCCTTGGTCTGGCCCGAAATCCACTCGGCCATTCTACCAGCCAATTCTGCAGCTTGGTAGAAGCCGAATATTGACCGGAAGTGGCTCCGGTCCTTTGTTGGCTTTCGCATGGAGAGATTGGATAGCGCGGCCTGGGACCGGAGTTGGGTGGAGATCGATCTGGATGCCCTGCGTCACAATGCGCGGGTGGCGCGGGACCAAGCGGGGGGGAACTGCCGCTTGATGGCGGTCGTGAAGGCGGATGCCTATGGGCACGGAATGGTCCCAGTGGCCCGGGCTTTGAGGGGCTTGGTGGAGGGGTTTGGGGTGGCTGGCTTGGCGGAGGGGAGGACGCTGCGGGAGGCCGGCCTCCAGGAGACGGTCTATTTGCTGGGGCCGGTTTTGCCAGCGGAGCGGGAGGAGGTGGTGGGACGCGGTTTTCTCCCCGCTCTTTCTTCCAAGGAGGAGGGCGAGGCCTTCGCGGCCTTGGCCAAAGACGGGCCAGTGGTGGCTCATCTGAAAGTGGACACTGGAATGGGGCGCTGCGGGGTGCTGGAGGAGGCCGCTCACGAGACCTGGGAGGCTCTGGCGCGGCTTCCGGGGCTCAAAATCGCGGGGCTCTACAGCCATTTTCCTTCCGCGGACGAGGACGCGGCCTTCACCCAAAAGCAAACGGAGCGCTTCTCGGCGCTGGCGAGTTGGATGCAGGAGCGCTCGCTTGAGCCCTTGGAAATTCATTTGGCCAATAGCGCTGGGCTGCTGGGGTTTTCCTCGACCACTTGGACGCTGCTGCGCCCAGGTTTGATGTTGTATGGAGTGTCCCCTTTGGCCGAGGAGCAGGCTCGACTCCGCCCTGCCCTCCGGTGGTGGGCGCGCGTGGGTTTGGTCCGAGACGTGCCGGCCGGGCATACCGTGTCTTATGGGCGGACTTTTTGCACCGATCGACCGACGCGCACGGCGGTGGTCACGGTCGGCTATGGCGATGGCTACCCGAGGCGCTTGTCCCACCAAGGGGCCGAGGTCGAGATCGCGGGACAGCGTTGTCCCATTTTGGGTTGTGTGACGATGGACCAACTAGTGGTGGATGTGACCGCGCTCGAGCCCGGCCCGACTTTGGGCCAGGAGGTGGTCTTGCTGGGAGAGGGGCTGACGGCCAGGGAATTGGCTGAGAAATCGGGGACGATTCCGTGGGAGATCTTCACGGGAATCACTCCGCGAGTGCGACGGCTCTACCGTGGCAAATCCGAGTTGCTTCCTGAAGCGCCCCAAGCAGGATAGCCGCATGCTGCAGATCATTTTCAATGAGATCAGCGCGCGGGAGGTTTCTCAGCTAGCGCCGACCGAGCAGCTCGCTTTGTTGGATGAATTTCAGGTCACCCCGGAGGACTTGGATCGACCGGATGGCGAGCGTTTTGGAAAAGTGGCGCGCGATGGAGCGGACCTCTTCCGCTTTCGGGCCAGCGAATACCGCATCTACTTCGCTCTTGAGGAGGAGACCGTCGTGGTCCATCGCGTTCTCAATCGCAATACGCTAGAAGACTTTTTCTACCGCACCAAGCTGCCTTTGGGAGAGGATGAGGCCCTGAGCCGCTCCAAACATTTTTGGAAGCTGATCGAAGAAGGCGAGAATGCGCGCAAGCTTTCCTGAAGAAGCTACAAATCATTTGCCCTGAATAGGTCATGCGCGTAGCGAGCGGCTGAATCCTGCCCGAGAGCTAGGCCATCAATGGAACCCGTCATCATCAGCATGTCCAACTTCAAGGGCGGAGTCGGCAAGACTTCGCTCACGGTGAATGTGGCGGCGAGTATGGCCCACGATCTCGGGAAGCGGGTTCTCGTCATCGATATGGATCCCCAGTGCAATTCCTCCATGTGGATGATGGGCACCAAGCGCTTTGGCGACTTTTTTTATCCCAATGATATCCATGATGCGGGACTCAATGAGACCAACTACGAGCGCAGTTCCTTTGGCCTGATCTCGAGCGATCTCGCGAATCCTCACGAGGCGATCCAGCGGGAAGTGTTCCTGGCCGAGGAAGGGCCCATTCCTGGCCTTCATCTGGTGCCGGGTGTCTTTAGCTTGATGCATTTGGAGGAATCTGGCGACCGTTACACCACGGTCAACTACTACACCAATCTCCTCAAGAACCTCCGGGCCATGACTTCGGCGGGAGAATATGATTTTGTCATTTTTGATTGCCCTCCCAACTTTCATCACCTGACCCGGTCTTCTCTGCTTTGTAGCCATCAAATCTTCATTCCCTGCACCCCGGATCAGCTGAGCATCATGGGATTGAAGCTGCTGGTGCGGAAGCTCCACGAAATCATTTCGGAAACGCAGACCATTCTTTCGTCCGACCTGCGGGGGCGTATGCCGACGATCGAAGGCTTGATTCTCAATCGCGTGGATCGGCGGGCGCAGGTCGAACACGTCATCGGCGATATGGAATTCGCCATCCGGGGGATGACTCGCTGGTTTCCCGAGATCTTTCCCCTCGATCTGCGAAGCAATCGCAGGGCCCCGGTCCTCCCAGTGCGGGTCCGCCAGACCGTCTTCGCCTCCCGTCTGGTGGAGCAGGAAATCGCGGCCGTCCAGCTCAAGGGTGGATTCCATCAAACGCCTTTGAAGAGAGATTACATTGAGCTGGCTCGTTACATCACGCGCCTGGCTCCCAATCGAAGAAAGTGATGAAGACCCTCCTCGAAGGCGTGGAAGAAGCCCGCCGACAACTCCAGGCCCATCCCGAGCTCCAGCGAATGGGCGAGATGCGTAAGGTGGCGACCCGCTTGGAAGGCGCGCTTGAGGCCTTTCTCCAAGAAGCCCAGGTGGCGCTTCTGACTCTCGAGCCGGAATACATTGAGCTGACCCGCTTTCTTCAAGATGGCGCTTGGAAACCAGAGCACGTGAAAGCGGCTTGTGAGGCCCTCTCTCTGGGGGAAGTCCCGTCCGGCCGCGATGCCTGGCATTGGCTGGCGGTGCGGGCCACGGAGAAAGGCTTGGCCCGCCAGCTCCTCTCCACCCTCGGAAAGAGTCCAGAGGAGCAGCTCCAAGTGGAATTCCGAGAGCTGGCCTACCTGGATGAAGACAAGCGCCCCAAGGCCTTTCGCCGTTGGTTGAAGCAGCAAAAGAAGACCCAAGTGAGGGCTGTCCTCGGCTTCAAAATCGTGGAAAAGAAAGGCAAGGATGGCAAGCGCAAGCTGGATGCGGAACAGACTTGGCTGAACGCGCTTGAGGTTTTACAGCCTTACATCGACAAGATGAAAGCGGTTGGCTGATAGCAAATGAACAGATCAAGGAGCCGAACCTTGGTTTGAGGAGAGTTTTGGGAAGGCGCTCCCGTGCAAAGGAGCGAGATCCGCTGCCTTTCGCCTCAGTCGGCTGGCTGAAACCGTTGCAGCCGGTCTCGCGAGTAGAGCGCTTTTTCTCCGGCTTCATTGACCAAATACCCATCGGCGCCCACATGGCCGATCCGGTGGTGCCAATAATCGACGTAGATGACCTCCCGGGTGCCCACCGGATACCAGAGCACACCGGACACGAAAGGGTGCTCGTCTCCCAGAAGCTCCGGCTCATCAGCGGGCCAGCCGTAGGTCATTTCGAAGACATGGCAAAGAAGCTCTTCTTGGCCTACTTGAATGGTCTGGTCGGGGAGACGGACCCCTTCGCCTTCCAGAAAAGCGAAGGGCCTTCCGACGGGGTTGGAAAAGGGCACTCGAAGGTCGGGTTGCTCAAAATTCGTCTCGAAAACGGTCGAGATGACTCCGTCTTCAATACTCTGGAAGTAGAAGCTCTGGTTCCATCCCGAAAAGGCCTCGCCCAAGGCCCCGAAAAAGCCCCATTGGGTTTCGGGCGAAATGTATTTCACCAGCATGTGCTGCCAGACTTTGCCGGCCGCTTCTCGCTCAAACTGGACCTTGTTGATGTAGTTGCAGGTCAGAGGGTCCCCCGACTCGGTCACAAAGAAGGTCACTCGGTATTCCCATAAATCGCCGATTTGCCAGCGTTGTTGGATCGGGTCCCCGGCTTGCTCTGCCCCCTCTGCCCCCTCTGCCCCCTCTGCCAAAAGGGAAAAGGCCGAACCGGCCAGCAGCAGAGAAGAGAGAACGAAAGGATTCATGAACCAATCTTTTTCCCGCCGATGGTGGCTTCCAGGAGTTCGATGGTTTCACCATCGGCCAAGCTCCCGTCTGCGAGTTGGTAGCGATAGACCATCTTGATCTGCCCCACGTTTTTGGCCCAGTATTCGGTGATGATTTCTTTGAGAGCCCCCGGGGGGCCCCATGAGTTCTCGTCATTCGGATCGAGCTCGGTGCTGTGCTCGACGACATAGCAAAGAAAGAGACCCGCCGGAACGGCGATTTCCTCTCGGCCCAGGACCGTGGCGGTGGTCCCCCCATCGTAGAGCGGGAAGGTCTCGCCTTCTTTCTCGGCCAGCACAAAATAGGGCTCAAAACCCACCGTTTCCTCCTCCTGCGACCAATGAGCGGTCCGGCCATCGAGCCGAATGGTGAAGCGGTAGTGGTCTCCGTAGAAGGCGTCTCCGAAGCTGCTATACTCGTCAAAGTAGACTGAGACGACGTGCCCTTCGACTTGGCCCTCGACCGTCCTAACAAACTGGACCTTGTCGAGAAACGTGTCGGCGAAGCGCTCCCCCGTCTCGAAATCATTCCAGGTATCTGAGTAAAGCCACTGGTTCCCAGCTTGCAGCGGGAAGTAGTCGGCAGCCTCTTCCGCCCAAGTCGTCGGCGTGAGCGCGAAAAGGAAGGGAAGGAAACGCGGGGAGAACTTCATGGCTCGGGAGACTGGGAATCGAAGCACAGTCATCGCTCACGGAAAAGAGGCAATCTCAGAATTGGGAAATGCCAGCGCAGAGGGCCTTGGTTCGGGCTCAATTTGGGCTAAGCGCCTGCGGTTGAGCTAATTAACAAGTTGGCACGCTGGCTGCTTTTTTGCCTTGACGGAGAAGTTCCGCGCCCTCTTTTCTCATCCGTGGTAATCGCCACGCCGAGAGAAAAGCAGGCGCGGAGTTTTTATCCGCACTTCTCGCAGGATTTCACAACCGGTCCTGCAGGAACCAACCAAAAAACGACGAATAATGAAGAAAAGCGCGTTCAAATACTTGTTCATGGCATTCGCAGCCGTCTTTACGCTGACTGCGGGTGACTTCACTGCCCAAGCAGATCCATCTGACTACCTCGAATTGAAGGCTGGTCAGGGGGAAGATGCCGAGGCTTTTGACTTCTTCACCACCAGTATGCTCTGGACGGTGATTGCCGCCGCCCTGGTGTTCATCATGCACCTCGGATTCGCCTCCCTCGAAGCAGGCCTGACGCAGAAGAAAAACTGTGTCAACATCCTCTTCAAAAACACCTACATCATCTCAATCGGCCTGATCACCTACGCCCTCTTCGGGTTCAATTCTCATTATCCCGGTGATTTCAATGGCTGGTTCAGCTTTGGTTATCGACCCATTGGAGACTTGAATGCCGATGGGGGTGCCACCTGGGCCTACGGAGGCCTCAGTCTCGCTATGACCGGTTATGGCGACTTTATTTTCCAAGCTATGTTTGCAGCCACCGCGGCGACCATCGTCTCAGGGGCCGTGGCTGAACGGATCAAACTGCCCTCCTTCATGGTTTTCGCTCTTCTTTTGGTCGGCTTCGCTTATCCGGTCGTCGGTTCTTGGCACTGGGGCGGCGGCTGGCTCGGCACGCTCAACCCTGTCGAGGGTGGAGATCCTGCTGGATTCAAGGACTTTGCAGGATCGGCCGTGGTGCACGCCTTTGGTGGTTTCGCTGCACTGGCCTGCGTCCTGATTCTTGGGCCACGCAAGGGCAAATACACTGCGGAGGGCATCAAGCCCATTCTCGGCCACAATATGCCTCTCGCTGCCATTGGGGTTTTCCTCCTTTTCTTTGGTTGGTTCGGATTCAACGGCGGTTCCGTGTTGAGCGCCGATCCTGGTCCTCTCGGTCTGGTCTTCACTACCACTGCCCTCGCTGCTAGTGGTGGCTGTTTGGCTGCCATCGGAACTTCTTGGATCGTTCTCAAAAAACCCGATTTGTCCATGGCGCTCAATGGCTTCCTGGCCGGTTTGGTTGGGATCACCGCCAATGCTGACATCGTCTCGGCTATGGGTTCGATCGTGATTGGTCTCATCGCCGGTGTCATCGTGGTCTTCTCGGTGGTCGTTCTCGACAAGATCAAAATCGACGACCCCGTTGGTGCCATCTCAGTCCATGGAACTTGTGGTATCTGGGGAATTCTTGCCTGCGCCCTCTTTGACACGACCGAAAGCGGTTTCACCATCGGTGGCCAGCTGGTTGGTGTCTTGGCAGTGGCTGCCACAGCCTTCGCCTTCTCGTTCGTCGTCTTCTTGGTCATCAAGATCGTGATGGGCGTTCGCGTGAGCGAAGAGGAAGAGGCTGAAGGTCTCGACCTTGGCGAGCACGGTGCTCCGGCTTACGGCGAAGTGGCCTAAATCTGACCCGGACAACTCAATCATCTAACCAAAGCGGCGGAGAGAAATCTCCGCCGCTTTTTTGTGGGCAGGTGGGGAGCGGCTTCTCGAGGGCTCGATCGTTCGCTACTCGGTCGACTCCCAAATCACAAAGAACCGCCTTTTCCTTGCCCGTCCCCTCGCCTTTCGTATGGATGGGCCATGCTGGATATCCGCCTTCTCCGTGAAGATGCCGCCTCGGTGAAAGAGCGCTTGCGGGCGCGTGGTGGGGCGCACTGGGAATTGGTGGATCAAGTCTTGGCGAGCGACGAGGACCGCCGAAAGCTGGAGACGCGACGCCAAGAGCTGCAAGCGCAGCGCAATCAGACCAGCAAGCAGATCGGCCAAAAAAAGAAGGCGGGGGAAGACACCTCCGAGATCGAAGCGGCCGTCAAAGCGCTCGGCGAGGAGATGAAGGCCCTCGGGACCAAGGCCGATGAGGCCACCGATCGCCAACGGGCCCTCCTCCTCCAGATTCCTAATCTTCCACAGCTCGACTGTCCGCTGGGGGCCGATGAAACCGCCAACCCAGAACTCCGAGCTTGGTCCCAAAAGCCGGCTTTCTCCTTCCGCCCGAAGGATCACGTCGAACTCGGTGCTGACCTGGGCCTGTTCGACTTTGAGGCCGCTGCTTCCATCTCAGGAAGTGGCTATCTGGTTTTCCGCTCGGCCGGGGCCAAGCTCCAGCGAGCGCTCATCCAGTTCCTTTTGGATCTTCACACCACCGAGCACGCTTACGAGGAGGTGGCCGTGCCCTATCTCGTGCAGCGGGATTGCATGATCGGCACGGGCCAGCTCCCCAAGTTTGAAGACGACATGTATGGCCTAGAGGACGGGCAACTTTTCCTGGCCCCCACGGCTGAGGTGCCGGTGACCAACCTTCAGCGAGAAAAGCTCTTATCTCATAAGGAGCTGCCCATAAGGAATTGCGCGCACACGCCCTGTTTTCGTCGCGAGGCAGGAGCGGCCGGACGCGAGAGCAAGGGCATGATCCGGATGCACCAGTTTGATAAAGTCGAGCTGGTGCAGGTGGTGCGGCCGGAAGAATCCCAGGCCGTTTTGGAATCGCTCACCGGCCAGGCCGAAAAGGTTCTGGAGCGATTGGGTTTGCACTACCGCACGATCGAACTCTGCACGGGCGATCTCGGGTTCAGCGCGGCCAAGACTTATGATATCGAGGTCTGGGCCCCGGGGCACGGAGCTTACCTGGAAGTCTCCAGCTGCAGCAACTTCGGGGACTACCAAGCCCGGCGCATGAATCTCCGGTTCAAGGATGAAGAGAAAAAGAACCGTTTTTGTCATACCTTGAACGGATCGGGCACGGCCCTGCCTAGACTCTACGTGGCCCTGATCGAGACCTACCAGCGGGAGGATGGATCGATCGCGATTCCCGAGGCCCTTCAACCTTACTTTGGAGCGACCGAGATTCGCTAATACCAAGCTGCAGAATTGGCTCGAAAGACACCGGCTCTCCCTTCCTCGCGCTTCAGCGCCTCTTCCCCACACCACCTCCCCTCCATTCTACCAGTGAATTCTGGAGTTTCGTATAAGACCGCCTTGGCTTGCCCCGTTTCGGATCGCTTCCCGGCCTTTGGCGCACTTCCGCCTGTTTCTCACCTCAAAAAGGGTCCATGACTCCCCATGGCCGAGTCAGATGGATGGTGGACCCTGGCCCTGCAAGGGCTGCCCAAGCGGCGCAAATACCTGGTAGCGGTTTCCGGTGGGCTGGACTCGGTCGTTCTCTTCCACGGATTGCGCCTGGCGGGCTTTCGCAAACTCGTCCTCTGCCACCTCGATCATGGACTTCGTGGGGCCCAGTCCGAGGGCGATGCCCGCTTTGTCCGTCGCCTGGCCCAGGAAGCCGGGTTGCCAGTGCGGGTCAAGAAGGTGGCGGTGGCCAGTTTGGCGCAGGAGGAAGGACTATCCCTGGAAGAGGCGGGAAGGAAGGCTCGCCACGCCTTCTTCCGCGAGGTGGCAAGAGCGGAGCGCTGTCACCGGGTCCTCCTGGCTCATCATGCGGGCGACCAAGCGGAAACCCTCTTGCTCAACCTCTGTCGGGGCACGGGTTGGCGCGGCTTGGCGGGGATGTCGGCCAGCAAGCTGCTCGAAGACGAGGAACCACGGCTCGAGCTGGGGCGGCCGCTTCTGAAGGTTTCCAAGGCCCAGCTGCGGGAGTTCGCCGAAGAACAGGGGATTTCGTGGAGAGAGGATGAGAGCAATGCGGAGCAAGCCTTCTCACGAAACGCGCTTCGCCATGAAATCCTGCCTCGGCTGAATCGGGTTTTTGCCCGTGAGGTAGCGCCTCTCCTGCTGCGCGCCTCGGACCAGCTGACCCGACTCCGGGAGTTTGTGGACGAGCAGGTGAGCCAAGCGCAGACACGGTGTGGGGACCGCCAAGGAATCCGGCTCGCAGCCCTTCTGGGAGAAGCGCCCTTTCTCCAAGGAGAGGTCTTGCGCGCCTGGCTGAAGCAAGAGGGGATCGAAGACCTGAGCCAAGCGCAGATCGAAGCCAGCCTGCTTTTGGCCAAGTCCAAAGGATCTCCCGCCAAGATCAATCTCGCGGCCGGCCGGCACCTCAGGCGGCGGGCGGGTTGCTTGTTTTTAGAATGATTCCGGTTCTTTCCCCCGAGGCCGGACGAATCCTTCTGCCTTGTGCCATCCCAAAAAATCACTCTCCCAAAAGGAGGCCATCCATCCGTTTGGCCGTCGCCAAAATGGCTTGGACTTCAGCCGCTTGCACCGGGCGGATGTCCGGGAGATCCACTTGGCTGCGCAGGGTGGAAATTTCTTTGCGCAAGGCATCCAAGGTGGCGTGTTCTCCCAGATAAGGGGCAAACTCTTCCAAGCGCTGGAGAAAGTATTCCACCAAGTCAGGGCGGGTCAGAAGAGCGGCTTTCTCCGGCTGGAAATCGGTCAGGACCGCCTCGCCGGTGATGACCACCGCCCGCACCCAACCACCGAGCGCGATGAGGTGGGCCAGGTCGACATCTCGCAGCTCCAGCATTTCCCGTTCGACGTCCATTTGCGCTTTGGCTAGCGATTCCTTGAGACTCCCCGTGTTCCCGAGGGCCGCGTTCTCAATGATCGATTTGGCGTTGGCCTTGACGCGATCTCCCGCCCCGAGCGCCTTGGAAAACTTGAGAATGCTCCGAGAGAGCGGTTCGAGGTCTTGCAGCTTTTCCTCTTGGACCACCAGAAAACCGTCCGCCACCATCCGGCCCAGTTGCAGCGCGATGAGAAGGCGGTCGGCCGGAACGGACTCCGGAATTTCCGGTCGCAAGCGGGCGTAGGGCAGGGGCGCCAGCGCCTCCAATTCTTCAAAGAGTTTCCGAATGGAGGGCGTGGTGAGCGCATTCACTCCCAGTTCCTCTCGCAAGTGTTCGTCCTCCAGTAGCTCGGGCGGGAGGGGCGCGCGCGGCTCGGCTCCTCCTAGGGGAGCCAGCCAGAGACTGAGAAGCAAGGGCAGGAGACGAGGCATCAGAGGAACCCGACGAAGCAAGTTATAAAAAAGTGGCGGGTTTCCTGCTGCTTTTCCATCAAATTTTGCTACGAATCCACAGTCGCCGCCGCTGGCTCAGGGCGGGCCAAGCGATTCATTTGCAACTTGACCGTCAACGTGTTGTCTCCATCCTTCTCCACTTTTCTCGAAGACCCAGCTCGAGAGCGGACATCCAAGAGGTCTTGGGGCGATTCCTGAAACCGCAATTTTTCCCATGATGGATCTTTCCACCACTCTTTGGCTGATCTCCTTCTTCGTGGTTTTCCTGGGGCTATCCGGTTACGGCATTCACCGTTACTCGATCATCTTCCTCTTTCTCAAGCATCATCGGCGGCATCCTCAACCGAAGCGAAAGTTTGCGGAGCTTCCCGCTGTCACCGTGCAGTTGCCGCTCTTCAATGAGCTGCATGTCGTCGAGCGACTCCTCCGCAAGGTCTCGCAAATGGACTACCCCAAGGAAAAGCTTCAGATTCAAGTCTTGGATGATTCGACTGATGAAAGCGTCGAAATCGCTCAGCGGGAGGTCGCCCGTCTCCAAGCCGATGGCTTCGATGTGGAGTATCGCCATCGGATCGACCGGACCGGGTTCAAAGCGGGCGCGCTCGAAGAGGGCCTCGCCACTGCCAAGGGCGAGTTCATCTTCATCCTCGATGCCGATTTTATCCCAGCCCGGGACATCCTCCACCGGATGATTCATCACTTCACGGACGAGAAAGTCGGGATGATCCAGACCCGCTGGGGTCACATCAACCGGGACTACTCCCTCCTGACCCGGATTCAAGCCATGTTTCTCGATGGCCATTTGCTCCTGGAGCAGACCGCCCGGAGCCGCAGCGGCCGCTTTTTCAATTTCAATGGGACAGCCGGCATCTGGCGCAAAAGCACCATCGCCGACGCCGGTGGTTGGCAGCATGACACCTTGACCGAGGACCTCGACCTCTCCTACCGCGCCCAGCTCCGAGGCTGGCGCTTCGTCTTCCTGAGCGATGTGGTGACGCCCGCCGAATTGCCCGTGGACATGAATGGCTTCAAATCCCAGCAACATCGCTGGACGAAGGGTTCCGTCCAGACTTGCAAGAAAATGCTGGCGCACGTCTGGCGGAGCGACTCGCCGCTGCTCGTCAAGTTGGAGGCCACCGCCCACCTGACCTCGAACTTCGCCTACCTTCTTTTGGTCTTCCTCTGTGTCTTGATGTTCCCGATCAGCCTGACCGAGACGGTCATCCCTTCCTTTGTCATCTTCTTTCTCAGTTGGCTGGTCTTTGTCTTGGCCACGCTCTCCGTCATCGCTTTCTACATCACCGCGCAATGCGCCCTCCACCCCAAGACCTGGTGGAAGGAAATGGTGCACATGCCCATGCTGATGGCCTTGGGGATCGGGATGTCGATCAACAATGGCAAGGCCGTCCTGGAAGCCATTTTCAATCAAAAATCCGCCTTCATCCGGACGCCCAAGTATGGGGTGGAGCGCCAGCGCGTCGCTTGGCAGCAAAGCAATTACAAAGCCTTCAAAAAGAACTTCCCGGTCTTCATCGAATTCTGTCTGGCCTTTTATTTCACCGCGCTGGTCGCCCATGCGATCTGGAGCGCGAGTTGGCAATCGCTCCCCTTTCTCGGACTCTTCATGGTGGGGTTTTATTACGTCGGTCTCGGCTCCATTCCGCCGCTCCTGCTTCAGGCGCTCTCGCCTGAGCCCAAAAACGATGGCAAACTCGGCAGCTCTATCTGAGAGACGGCCTCGCGCGGTGCTCTGGAGAGCGGTGGCCGCCCTGGCGCCCTTGATTTTGGCCAGTTGTGCCAGCAAGCCTTCCACCTATCTGGTGGCCAGTGTGGAAGACCAGAAAATGGCCTTGGTCGATGACGAGCGTCTCATCGCCATCTACCCGATTTCGACCTCGAAATTCGGCTTGGGAAATGAGTTCAATAGCTTCCAGACGCCCCTCGGCAAATTGCAGGTGGCCAAAAAATATGGGGGCGGGGCCGTCGCGGGCGCCGTCTTCAAGGATCGTCGTCCCACGGGCGAGGTCCTTCCGATTGATGCCCCGGGCCGCGACCCCATCGTCACGCGCATTCTCTGGCTGCGCGGTCTCGAGGAATGGAACAAGAATTCCTACCCCCGCTACATCTACATCCATGGCACCCCAGAGGAGCGGAACCTT
Organism: Verrucomicrobiota bacterium; assembly: GCA_039027815.1. Taxonomy (NCBI): domain Bacteria; kingdom Pseudomonadati; phylum Verrucomicrobiota; species Verrucomicrobiota bacterium. The sequence goes on along the minus strand of JBCCJK010000017.1, from coordinate 31,315 downwards.
GGCAAGCCTTACAGCTGGGGCTGCATTCGGATGCGCTCTTCCGACATCATCGGCCTTTACGACCGCGTTCCCGTGGGCACCGTGGTGGAGATTGTGAAGGGACCTTTGCGACCCGAGATCAAGCCCTATCTGGAAGCGATCGAAAAGACTCGCCAAGCCGAGAGAGAAAAGGCCGAGGCAACCCCTGAGGGAGAACCGGAGGCGGCTTCCCCGTCCGCTGCGATTGAAAGTTGACAAAAGCAGCCCGCTCCGTAGCTTCCCTGCCCGCCAAATCGGGACAGTTCTATGCCAAACGTCAAGTCCGCCGAAAAACGCGTCCGCCAGACCAAGACCCGCACGGAGCGCCATCGAGCCGTCAAAGCCCAGGTTCGCAGCCTGCGCAAAAAGGTCCGCGCCTCTATCGAAGCGGGCGATCAGAAGGCAGCCAATGAGCAGTTTTCCGCCTTCGCCTCGGCCATCGACAAGGCGGCCAAGTCGAACGTGTTTCACAAAAACACCGCCGCCCGCCTCAAGCAGCGCCTCAATCAGGCTATCGCCCAGCTCTAGGGTCGTTTCACGGGGAGCCCTTCACCCCGATCGCCTCCCATCGGAGGATCGCTTTTTCTTTGCGGCCATGGCAGACACGAGCGATCTCGACGACCGCAAGGCGCGCGCTGCCAAAATCATTCGCTCCCCGGAGCAGTATAAAATCTGCGTCGGTTGCGACTCGATCGTGGCTCACAAAGTCGTCTTGTGCCCGAACTGCCACAGCTACCGCTATGACACCCGGGCCAGCGAAGTGGTGGCCCAAGCCAAGACCCTGAGCCAGCGGCGGGGGCAATCGGTCCTCCTCGAAGACCTCGAAGACTGAAAAAGCAGTTGAGCTAGGCGGTGGCGGGTCCTTGGTCGTCTCATTGAGCGCCCTCTCTTCAGCCCCGCAAATTGCCCGCGTCCTCATCGATGGCGCGCCCTCTCTTCTGCTGGACTACCGGGTCCCGGAAAGCTGGGCCGGGCCCTTGGAGAGTGGCGCGCGGGTCCAAGTCCGCGTTCGCCAGGCGCTTCGGACCGGCACCGTCATTGACCTGCATCCGTCTTCGGAAGCGGCGGAATCGGAATTTGATCTCCTGGAGCTGGAAGATCGGAGTGGCGATGAAAGTGATGGCATCCCAGCGGGGCTGGTCCGGCTCGCGCTCTGGATGGAAAGCTACTACCTCGCCAAGCTGACCGATGTCCTGCGAGCCATCTACCCCGAAGGAGCCCGGGAAACCCACTACCGGGCCATCGAGCACCAGGCGGTCCGCGTAGCGCGTCCTCCCTCTCCTGAAGCCCTCGAGAAGCTCCGTCAGCGCGCGCCGCAGCAAGCTCGTTGCCTGGCCCATCTCGGGCAGCAAACCGAGCCCATCGGCCTGGCCCAACTCGGGAAACAAGGCTTCAGCCGGGCCGTGGTGCAGGGCCTCCTCGGGAAGGGCTTCTTGGAAAAAACCGTTCTGCGTCGAGAACGCGACCCCTTCGCCCAGGCGGAGTTCGTCGAAAGTTTGCCTTTGCCCTTAACCAAGGCCCAGGCGGGGGCGCTCCAAGCCATCCTCGAAGAAACGCAAGCCGCCGTGCCCCATCCGGTCCTCTTGCAAGGCGTGACCGGCAGCGGCAAAACCGAGGTCTACCTCCAAGCCATTGCCCAAGTCGTCGCCAGCGGCCGGGACGCCATTGTGCTGGTTCCAGAAATCTCCCTCACGCCGCAGACCGTCAACCGCTTCAAAAGCCGCTTCGCGACCGCCGAAACCGAAATCGCCGTCCTCCACAGCGCCCTGGGGGCAGGAGAAAGGCAGGACGAATGGCGAAAGGTGCGCTGCGGCCGTGCCCGGATCGTGATCGGGGCCCGCAGCGCGGTCTTCGCGCCGGTGGGGAACCTGGGCCTGATCGTGGTGGATGAAGAACAGGAAGCCAGCTACAAGCAAGACAACCCTCCCCGCTATCATGCGCGGGACTTGGCCGTGCTGCGGGGCCACTTGGAAAAGTGCGCTGTCGTCTTGGGTTCGGCGACTCCCTCCCTCGAATCGACCGCCAACGTGCAAGCCGGCAAATACCGGCGCGTCCAGCTCACCACCCGGATCGGAGAGCAAGCGCTGCCCCGCTTTCGCTTCGTGGATATGCGGCGCGCGGGCAAAAGCGCCCTCGGGGGTGGCATGATCTCCGAACTTCTGCATCAGGGCCTGAGTCGGCGGCTGGAAGCCGGGGAGCAGGCCATTCTTTTTCTCAATCGACGAGGCTTCTCCCGCTTTCTCCAGTGCCCCGACTGCGCCCACGTCGTGGAATGCCGCCACTGCGATGTCTCTCTGACCTACCACCGGAGCGAGGAGCGCCTCCTCTGTCACTTTTGCGGTTACCAGGAGCTGGTCCCCCGTCACTGCCCCCAGTGCGGTAGCCGCGCCATCCAGTTCGCCGGCTATGGGACCCAGAAAGTGGAACAAGTGCTGCGAGGACTTTACCCCAAGATGCGCTTGGAGCGAGTGGACGCCGATAGCATGCGACGAAAAAACCGCCTCCAAGAAGTCTTTCGCGACTTCAAAGCGGGCAAAATTCAGGTCCTCCTCGGCACTCAGCTTTTGGCAAAAGGGCTGCACTTTCCCAACGTCACCTTGGTCGGACTGCTCCATGCCGACTTGAGCCTGCATCTCCCTGACTTCCGGGCGGGGGAGCGCACCTTCCAACTCTTGGTGCAAGTGGCAGGCCGGGCCGGGCGGGGGGAGAAGGCGGGGGAAGTCATCGTGCAGACCTTCTCTCCCCACAGCCCCAGTTTGCAATTCGCCCGCCACCACGACCACCAAGGCTTCGCCGAGCAAGAGCTGGAGCTCCGCAAAGCCTTCCACTTCCCGCCCTATTTTCACTTAGTCACCGTCACCAGCCGATCGAAAAAAGAACGCCTGGCGCAATTCACCTTGGAAACGCTCGTCAATCGACTCAAAAAAGAGCTGCCGCCTGAAGTGCTCGTGGGAGAAGCCGTCCCGGCCCCGGTCCTCCGAGTGGCCGATCACTACCGCTACCAAGTCAGCCTGCGCGCGCCCAAAAGCCGAACCATCACCGCCCCCCTCAAACGGGCCCTCTTAGAACTTCAAGCCTCAAAAGAAGTCTCGCTGCTGGTGGACGTCGATCCAGTGTGACGGATTGCGCGGCCCTCCGACCACTTGCCCCAGGCGCTTGCTACCAAAAAAAACCCTGTCCCCAGAAAGAGGACAGGGTCATTAGGATCCCAAGCTTTAGACTAAGATCTCCTACGTGAAAAGAAGAGGCCGCACAGGGTTAAGCCTCCCAGGACAGCGGCATGACTAGTTTCGGGAATGGCCGAGACTTGAAAATTGTCTAGATAAAACCCTGATTTATCGCCACCATTGGCATCTACATCCTCGGCTGCCAGCTGGAATTCGATAGAGGAAATGCTGGTGGCCGAACCATTGTAGGCCAAAACATCCGTTGTGTAGGAGTTAGCGCCTGCGGAATCGACCCCGGCGAAATCGATGGTGAATCCGTTGTCGCTCAAGGCGAGGTTGATGACGGCACCGGTTTGGATGTTATTGTCGACGTTCAAGTCCCCAATGGCATCCGCTCCGGTGGTCGTGGGCAGATCAAAAGTGGTCGTTCCGCTGGATACGAATCCAATTCGCTCAGTCTGGCCCCCCCCTTGTTTATCTGTTCCGATCGTGAGACGGAAAGACTCCACCCCCGACGAGTCGAAGCCAACGATGTCGTAATTGTCACCGGCATTATTATTCCCCCGGCGAGTGCTCAAAAAGAAGGACACGTTCACACCATCCGCCAAGTCAGCCGATTCGCTAAAATTCGCTTTTAAGATCGTTAGGCTGTCAACACCATCCCGAGAATCTCGATAGCCCAAGGCGTCTGTGATCGTCGGATTGGTTGGGGAACCTGGATCGGTAGAAGCCAGCACGATCTCCGCGCCATTGGTGGCTCCAGAAAAAGTGCCAACCTGATCCACCATACCGTTTAATTGGGACGCGTCGGTGATAGTCGAAAAATCAGGCGCAGATGTGTAGGTGAAGTCGGCAAAAAAGATAACGCTCGCCGGAAGACTGGGGGTGAGGCCCAGTAAGAGGATAAAAAACGAAGTAAGAGTTTTGGTTGTCATGGGAATTCCTGGTAGAGGTTGAGTGATTGCAGGGGAGAATGGGTGAGGGTGGCCACTATGATTTCAACGACGCCCAGATGGGGAAGCCGGTAGAAAATTACGGGGTAGCTGTTTCGAGTTAAAAAACGTGGATCAAAATCCTAACCTTTTCTTAGGAAACCCGCTCGACTCGAAAGGAGTCGCGGGGCCTAGGCCCGCCGACGGCGGAGGGCCACGAGGGCTGCGCTGAGGCCGAGCAGCGAAACAGCCGAAGGCTCGGGGATGGCTTCATCGGCCACCCAGAGATCATCTAGGTAGAATCCAGTGTCGCTCTCGACCGTGAAGACGATGCGGGAAAGCGTTGTGGCCGATCCGTTGTAAGCGACAGAATTGGCGGTCCACTGATTCCCGCTATTGAAAGGGGTGTCCAAGGTGATGGAGTAGTCGGTGGCCCCCAACACCATCGAGATGCTGGCGATATCGGCGAGGCCACCACTCTGATTCAAATCTTTGCTCAGCGGTGTCCCAGTTCCTCCGAAAGTGGTGACTGGATCGTAATCGACCGTTCCCGCTCCCGAAACCACTGCCAGCTGATTTCCTGGGTCACTGTTTTTATCAGCGTCCACGAAAAGGTTGAAAGCCTCGTTGCCCGAGTCGTCCAATCCAATGATATTGAAGGAGCCCGCCCCGGTATTCGAACCGCGGCGGCTCAAGAGGTCGAAAGACACGAACAATCCGTCGACACTTACCGTCGAGGTCAAATCAGCGCTGAATTGCCCGACTCCGGATGGCCGATCGATCCGCAAATGATTGTCGGTGGCGGTATCGTTCTGAAAACTGACGATGCTGGGACTGTTGAAAGCGTTGTTGGCAGAGGTCGGGAGAGTTCCGGAAAACGAACCAACCAAGTTGGTCATTCCAGTATTGAGATCGGCAGCGTCGGTGGCGACCGCCGGATCAGCTCCACCATACTCAAAATCGGCGAAAAAGTAGACAGTGGCTGCCTGGAGGGTGGCCGGGAGGAGGAGAGCGATGCTAGTAACTACGAAGGAAGGGAGTTTCATGTGTTTTACGTCTGGGGGATTTCTCGATTATTTGGTAAGATGGGCGGTCCACTTTTGTCAATAGAACTTTTTTAAAAATGCCTCATTTTCAAAAAGAAGCGTGGAAAGTAGTGGCGTTTCTCTTTGGTGAAATTCCCAGCGAGAGAACCAGCGCTCGGGAGAAACCCGACGAAAAAAAGTTGCTGGAGGGAACGTTTTTTGGTCGGTTGTTCTTCCCGGTCGATCTCCCCCCACTCCACCTCATGACCCTCTCTCGATCTGTTCTTTTTCTCAGCCTTTTCCTGGGAGGCCCCCTGCAAGCGGTCGCTCAGGACCGCCCCAACTTACTCTGGATCGTGAGCGAGGACAATGGACCCTTCTTGGGTTCCTACGGCGATGAGAATGCGCGCACCCCTCACTTGGACCGCTTGGCAGCGGAGGGCATCCGCTTCACCAATTGTTTCGCCAATGCCCCGGTTTGCGCGGTGGCGCGCAGCAGTTGGATCTTTGGCGTTCCGGCGGTCTCACTGGGCACCATGCACATGCGCTCGAAGTATGCCGTGCCGCGAGACCTTTTTCCCACTTACCCCGAACTGTTTCGCAAGGCCGGCTACTACACCACCAACCAGTCAAAAACCGATTACAACACCCAGTCCATCGATCCCAAGAGGATTTGGGACTTTTCGGGTCGCAAAGCTCACTACAAAAACAGGCCGGAGGGCGCGCCTTTCTTCGCGGTCTTCAATCTGACGACCAGCCACGAGAGCCGCATCTTCCCGCCCAACAAGGTCAAAGGAGAGCCGCGGGTGGCTTCCCGGGACATCCGGGTCCCGCCCTACCAGGTGGCCACCCAGGAGGTCATCCATGATTGGCGCAGTTACTATGAAAGTCTGGCAATCATGGATGCCTCGGTGGGAGCCCTGCTTGAGGAACTGGAACGGCGCGGGGAGGCGGAGAACACCATCGTCTTCTACTGCTCCGACCATGGAGGCGTGACCCTGCGCAGCAAGCGCTTCCTCCACGACACCGGCACGCGGGTGCCTCTCCTGGCCTACTTCCCCCCCAAGTGGCAGCACCTGGCTCCTTCGGGGCCGGGGACGGTCTCGGACCGACTGGTTCAGTTCATCGATATGCCGAAAACCTGGCTCGCCCTCGCCCAGATTACCCCACCGGAGCGCATGCCAGGCCGGGTCTTCCTGGGTGCTGAGACCGATCCGGCTCCCGAGACGGTCTTTCTTTTCTCCGGGCGTTTTGATGAGGCGCCGGATACCTCCCGCGCCGTCACGGATGGTCGCTGGAAATACATTCGAAATTTCGAGCCCGATCGACTCCGCTTCCAGATGCTGAGTTACCCTCTCCGGCAGGAGGGCCAGCTCAGCCAGTGGGAAGCTCACCAGCAGGGAAAAACCAATCCCGCGCAAGCTGCCCAGTTTCTCCCCCAGCCCCCGGAGGAGCTTTATGACACCCAAGCCGACCCCCACGAGGTCAAAAATCTGGCGGCTAGCCAACCAGAAAAACTGGCTGAAATGCGGGCCCACCTCCGCGCGCACATTCTGGAAACCCGCGACCTCGGCTTTCTGCCCGAGCCCCTTTTAGAAAGAGTCAACCAGTCTAAAAAGACCACCCTTTACGAATACGGCCAAGCCAGCGCCCACTACCCCCTCCCAGAGGTCCTTGATCTGGCCCTCCTGGCGTCCGAGCAGGACCCGCGCCATATCGAGGCCTTCGTCAAGGCCCTCGACCACGAAAACCCTGCCCTCCGCCATTGGGGCGCTCTCGGACTTCGGATTCTCGGCCAAGCGGCCGCCCCGGCCAAGCCCGCCTTGGAAAGAGCCGTGCAAGACTCGGAAGTGAGTGTGCGGGTGCCTGCGCTGGTGGCCTTGGGTCGTCTGGGCGAAAAGGAGCGCGTGCTCCCGCTGCTGGTGAAAGAAGCCGATCAGGCGCGGGGTGATATCCACGCCACCTGGGCCTTGGATGGCTTGAAGCTACTGGATGCTCCCGAGGCGATTTCGGGGAAAACCATAGAAGCCCTCACCCGGGGGCCCTACTCTCAGCGAATTTTTGAAATCCTTGAGCGAGGGGGCAGCACCTATCGACTTTGGGAAAGCCCTCTCTGAACCCCAGCCCCTCCTTGAAAGCCTCCATGAAAACTTCCCTCTGCATCCTCGCCGCGACCGGCCTGCTGGCTGGCCTCGCTCTCCCGCTTTCCGCTTCGGAGCGCCCCAATATTGTCTGGATCTTTTCGGACGACCACACTTACCAGGCCATCGGCGCTTACGGTGGGATCCTGGCCGAGGTCGATCCCACCCCCCACATCGACCGGCTGGCTGCCGAGGGCATGCGCTTTGACCGCTGCTACGTCGAGAACTCCATTTGCGCCCCCGCGAGAGCAGCCCTCCTCACAGGCAAGTTCAGCCACCTCCACGGCAAGATCGACAACCACAACAAGTTCAACCACAACCAGCAGCAGTTCCAAAAAATCCTCCAGCAACACGGCTACCAAACCGCCATGATCGGCAAGATCCACTTGGCGGGCAAAATGCAGGGCTTTGACTACTGGGAAGTCCTGCCTGGGCAAGGTTCCTACTACCAGCCGGAATTCATCACCGAAGAGGGGCGGAAGGTCTACCAAGGCTACGTCGCTGACATCATCACCGAGAAGTCCATCGATTGGTTGGAAGACAAGCGGGACGCGGACAAGCCCTTCATGCTCATGGTCCACCACAAGGCCACCCACCGCACTTGGATGCCGGCTCCCCGTCATGTGGGCTTGTATGATGACCTCACCCTGCCGGAGCCACAGACCCTCTTCGACGACTACGCCACGCGGGGAGTGGCCGCGCGGGAACAAGACATGTCGATTGCCGAAACCATGCGACCGCAGATGGACTTGAAGCTGCGGACCGCGGAAGAGATGGCTGCTGGGGAGAAGAAATACCTCAATCGCAAGAAGCTACCCCGGGGCGAGGAGGGGGCCTACTTCCGCATGAATCCAGAGCAGCGCCAGGTCTGGGACGCCGCCTACGAACCGCGCAACCAAGCTTTCTTCGAAGCCGAGCTGGAGCCGGGCAGCCCGGAGTGGGTGCGTTGGCGCTACCAGCGCTACGTCAAGGATTACCTCCGCACGGGCAAGAGCATTGACGAGAGCGTGGGGGCCATTTTGGATTATTTGGAGGAATCGGGACTCGAGGAAAACACCATCGTTTTTTATTCCTCGGACCAGGGATTCTACCTGGGCGAGCACGGTTGGTTCGACAAACGATTCATGTACGAGGAATCCTTCCGCACCCCCTTGATCGCCCGCTGGCCGGGCGTGACCGCGCCGGGCTCGGTCAACACGGATTTGGTGCAGAATATCGACTTCGCGGAGACCTTTCTCGATCTGGCCGGAGCGCCCGTTCCCGACGACATGCAGGGCCTCAGCCTCCAACCGCTCTTGCGGGGAGAACGCCCTGGCAGCTGGCGGGACTCCGTCTATTACCACTACTATGAATACCCGGGGATCCACAGCGTGCGTCGACACGAAGGGGTCTTTGATGGCCGCTGGAAGCTCATCCGTTACTATGGCCAAGACGTGCCACAAGGTGAGGAATGGGAATTGTTCGATCTCGAAAACGATCCCAGTGAGCTCAAGAACCTCTACCCCAACCCCGAAAGCGCTCCCCAGATCGAACGTCTCAAGGAGGCTTTGGCAGGGCTCAAAGAGCAATACCAAGTGCCTGAATCTTCTGGTTTGGAGAGCTGAATCGGTGGTCATGGACGGCGACCCCAGCCACCTTACCTTTTTAAGCTAAAAAAATTACATTGACAGCCGACTCGCTTTCATGAGATCCCTTACCAGTCTCAACCCCCTTTTCGTGATGCTCAAAAAACTCCTTCTCGCTTCCTCCCTCGCCCTTCTTGTGTCTCAATTCACTGCCACCGGGGCGGTCACGATTGGCAGCACCACCAACAATGAGAAGGTCAAGCGATTCAACATCGGGTTCACCGAGTCAGGCGGGCTTACGACCACCGCCGATGCGGTTTTTCAAAGTGGTTCGCTGACCGCCCCTCCGGACGGTCTTTTTATTAGTTACTTCGTCACCGCCCCCTTCAACTGGGACGACGACGCTGCCCTAGGAGCCAGTTCTTTTCCCGCCTTCCTCACGGCGGATCCTGCCGATCCCGACAACCCAGGTTTGGGTTTGGACGCCGATGATCTTCAGTCGAGCCAAAATGTCCACGGCCAAGCGGGTGGGCTAGGAAATGCATTCGAGGACAACGATATCAACGGGAGCAATGAAATACTTCTCTTCAATTTTGGCGGAGCGACCATCTCCGGAAACGCTGTCAACTCAGGTCTGCTTGGTGTGGACGGCTTTCAGATTCAAAATCTCGAATTTGGCAACAACTCCAACGCCCCGATTTCATGGGAAATCTTCATCTATGATGCCTCCGCGAGCACTCTCACACGGACCGTGACGGAAGCGGAGGGGAACTTTTCGGGCGGGAATAATGAGACCGTGAATACCGGATTCATAGGCGAGTTCGATGATGGAGACTTTTTGATCATCAACGGCGGTGCCGGTGAGTTCCGGCTGGATTCGGTAACCTTGGACGTGGTGCCTGAGCCCTCCGCCGCCACCTTGCTGGCTCTTGGCGCCTTCGGCACCTTGGTAAGACGCCGCCGAGCTTAGTCGGTCAAAAAACTCCCATAGGAATTTTGAAGAGCCCACGGCCTACCGTGGGCTCTCCGTTTTGCTGGCTTTGGTGGTGCCCAAAACGCCTCCCGAACCGATTGCTAAGCGACCAAATAAGTTGGTAGCACCGGATCTCATACCAAGCTGCAGAATTGGCTCGAAAGACACCGGCTCTCCCTTCCCCGCGCTTCAGCGCCTCTTCCCCACAACACCTTCCCTCCATTCTACCAGTGAATTCTGGAGCTTGGTATAACTCCGTTGGGTAGAGGGAGTCCTTGGAAATGGGTCGAAGCAAAATCTGCTGGCATCTTCCTCGGGTCATGAGAGCTTCATTGATCAGCTGCTAATTCATTAGCGAAAGAACCTCTCCAAACCTCTATGAAATCACTTTTGTGGGCGGCCGTTTTCTTGGCCTTAGGGGCCGGCATCTCCGCTTCGGGAGACGAGAAGGCACCCAACGTTCTCTTTATCATTTCGGACGACCTCAGCACGGCGCTCAGCGGTTATGGGGACCCTCATTGCCAGACCCCGAATCTGGACCGTTTGGCTGCAAGGGGTGTCTCCTTTTCGAACGCCTACTGCCAATTCCCTCTCTGCGGCCCTTCCCGGGCCTCGCTCTTTTCCGGTCAATACCCACTCACCACCGGGATCCTCAAAAACAACGTTCCGCTGCCGGACGCCACCGTCACCCTCTCGCGCCATTTTCTCAATCATGGCTATTGGAGCGGTCGCGTCGGCAAAATCTACCACATGGACATTCCCCACCATGTCATCTTGGGCCATGAGGGAGCGGACCATCCGCCTTCCTGGACGGAAGCCTACAACATCCGGGCCCTAGAGACCTTCCACCCTGGACGAGTGCGCAACGTCACCAGCCCTCAAACGGTCGAGTTGTATCCTGAACTCCAAAAGCAATGGGACCAGGGGACCTTGTCCGCCTCCACCATCAAAAAGCTCAAAGGAGGGCACGTTTGGGTCATTGTGGAAACCGACGAGCGAGAAGGGGAGTTAGCGGATACCTTGGCCGTGGACCAGGCCCTCCGCGTTTTGCAGAAACGGGCCCAAGAGCTCGAGCCCTTTTTTCTGGCAGTCGGCCTCATTCGTCCTCACTTCCCCTTCATCGCCCCGACTGAGCACTTTGCGGCCTACCCGATTGAGGACATGCCCCTTCCCGAAGTCTCCCCGGAGCACCTCAAAACGATTCCTCAGCAGGAGCACCGTCCGGATCTCAAAGTGGGCCAGCGGGACCGCCAAGAAATTCGGCAAGCCTACTATGCCAGCATTTCTTACATGGATGAGGAGGTTGGGAGGCTCCTGGACGAAGTGGATCGCCTGTCTTTGCGCGACGACACCCTCATCGTTTTTGTCTCCGATCACGGCTACCTTTTAGGAGAGCAGCGAACCTGGCAAAAGAACCAGCTTTGGGAAGAAGCCACCCGGGTGCCACTCATCATTTCGGCGCCCGGTCAGAAAGTCCGGGGAGAAACTTCCGATGAGATCGTGGAGCTGATCGATCTCTACCCCACCTTGGTCGACTTGGCCGGCCTCCCCCCGCAGCCAGCCGCCCAAGGGGTCAGCTTGCGACCGCTTTTGGAGGACCCCACGGGCGGTCAACTCTCCCGCCAGGAAGCCTTCCTGCAAACCAAGCGGGGCTTTGGTCTGCGCCATGGCCAGTGGTCTTACATGTGGTATCCGCCTTTCAAAAAGCATCCTGAAGGCGCCATGCTTTACGATATGGAGGCCGACCCCAAGCAAACCCGCAATCTAGCGGTCCTCCCGGAATGGGCGACCCTCCGCGACCAACTCCACGAACGTCTGCTGGCCCGCATCGAGATGGCCCAAAAAACGGCCCACAGGTAGCGCCGCTCGCCCCTCTCCCTCCTCCCAGGGTCTCCCCTCCCGTCCATGAAGTGCTCCCTTGTCCCCCTCCTCCTGGCCACTCTCCTCTTGTTTGGGGGGCGGGTGGATGGGGCCAACCAAGTTCTCCGCTTTGATCTCATCAATGCGGATACGGATTCGGTTCTCTTCGCGCTGAGCGAGGGAAGCACCATTGATCTCAGCACCCTGCCGACCACCAACTTGAACATCCGGGCGGTCGTCGATTCGGAAGAAGCGGATACTGAAAGCGTGGCCTTCAGCTTGACGGGGGCGACCACTCGTCAGCAGACGGAAAGTGCCGCGCCCTATGCCCTGGCTGGCGACGCTGCCGGCGATTACAGTGCCTTCGCCTTCAATCCAGGCGGCCATACTCTCACCGCCACCCCCTACACAGGCGACTCCCTCACGGGAGCCTCTGGGGTTTCCCTCACCCTCAATTTCACGGTCGCCCTCACCCCTCCTCCGAGCGTCGATCAAGGGGCCTTCTTAGAATCGCAGGGGCTGGTGGTGATGGACGTGGAAGCGCTCGCCCCGGTGGCCCCCTGGTCTCAGGAAGCCAGCGTGACGGGCTTCCTGGGCAGCGGGTATTTCCGGGGAACCGAGGATCATTTCAATAATCCCGGCCAAGGTAACGTGGCCTACCCGGTCTTCATCGGCACGGCCGGCCGCTATCAACTGCAATGGCGGAGCCAGATCACCTTTGGCGACAGCACCACCGAGCACAACGACTCCTTCGCTCGACTGGTCGATGCCAAGGGCAATCCCGTGACCCCGGCCGCCAATGACAACGACCCCACGGGATCCTGGTATAAGGTCTACATGAATGCCACCGGCTGGAGTTGGCAGACCTCCAATAAGGACTTCGACGCCCGGTCTCTCTCCTGGAATCTGGCAGCGGACACTTTGTATTATCTGGAAATTGCGGTCCGATCGACTCACCACGCGCTCGACCGAATCGTACTTTGGGACCAATCCCTTCACAATTTCGCCAATGAAACGACTGGCAAACAGCCCAATAATTCGGCCCTCGACGCCCTCGCCCTCTCCGTCCAGCAGGCTGCGGAATTGCCGGTCGTGACCCTGACGAGCCCCCTCAATGGCACCCTGGGAACGGCGCCCGCTGATTTTCTGGTGACGGCCTCGGCCAGCGACCCCAATGGCAGCGTGACCCAAGTCGAGTTCTTTCAGGATGGAAGCAGCCTCGGGATCGACAGCACGGCCCCCTACACCGTCTCCTTGAATGGCTTGGCGGCCGGGAACTATCGCCTGACCGCGGTCGCCCGGGACGATGACAATCACCTCACCACCTCCGAGGCAGTCGTGGTGCGGGTCGGGACGGCGGTCGAGAGTGGTCTCCTGCTGGGAGAGCTTAAAAAGTGGCACAAAATCACCCTCAGTTTTGACGGACCCGCCACCAGCGAGTCAGCCAGCCCGAATCCCTTTTTGGACTATCGCCTCGACGTCACCTTCACGGGTCCCAGCGGGCAAACCTACCTCGTGCCGGGCCACTACGCTGCGGATGGCAATGCGGCCAACACCGGCGCCGACAACGGCAACCAGTGGCAGGTCCACTTCTCGCCTGACGAGGTCGGCCTCTGGTCCTACAGCGCCAGCTTCCTGACCGGGAGTGAGATCGCGATCGCCGATCCCGCAAGCGGCAGCCCCGCCAGCTTCCACGGGGCTTCGGGGAGCTTTCTGGTCGTCGCGAGTGACAAAACGGGTCGGGACTTCCGGGGCAAGGGTCGCTTGGAGTATGTCGGCCAGCACTATCTCCAGTTCGCCGAGAGCGGGGAGTATTTCATCAAGCAAGGCCCCGACGCGCCGGAAAACTTCCTCTCTTACGTGGACTTTGACGGCCCGTTCAAAACCGATGGCCAATACAACACCGGCACCTTTGGCAGCGAAGCTTCCTCGATCAAAACCTGGTCGGCCCATGCCGGCGACTGGACGACCGACGATCCCACCTGGGCCCAAGTGGACGGGGTGGGCGGCGCTTATGGGAAAGGCATGCTGGGCGCTCTCAATTACCTCGCCTCCGAAGGCCTGAACGTCTTTTCCTTCCTGACCTTCAATATCGCGGGCGATGATCGCAATGTCTTCCTCTACACCGATTACAACGAACGGGAACGGATGGATGTCTCCCGCCTGGGGCAATGGGAAGTCATCTTCGAACACGCCACCCGGCAGGGTCTGTTCCTGCACGTGAAAACCCAGGAAACCGAGAACGATCTCTTGCTGGACGGGGGTGAACTCGGCAAGCACCGCCAGCTCTACTACCGCGAACTAATCGCCCGCTTCGGCCACCACCTGGCGCTCAACTGGAATCTGGGAGAGGAGAATGACATTTGGCGGGCCGACGAATTGAACGACCCCACGCAGACCCGGGTCAAGGCCTACGCCCAGTTCTTTCACGATCACGATCCCTACCAGCACCCCATCGTGATCCACACCTACCCTAACGATAAGGACGAAGTCTATGGCCCGCTCGTGGGCAGCGTCTCCCAACTGACGGGCGCCTCCCTGCAAGGGGGTCGAGCCAACTTCAACGACGTCCATGACGACGTGCGGACCTGGGTCGCGAACTCCGCTCAGGCGGGCAAGCCCTGGATCGTGGCCTGCGATGAGCCAGGCGACGCCGAAAACGCCCTCCGTCCCGATAGCAGCCCGGGAAATTCCCACGAAAACGGGCGGGAAAACGCCCTCTGGGGCACGCTCCTGGCCGGGGGCTGGGGGAACGAATGGTATTTTGGCTATGGCTTCCCGCACTCCGACCTGACCTGCCAAGACTTCCGCAGTCGCGACCAATGGTGGGACTACTGCCGCTACGCCTTGGAATTCTTCGCCCTGGCGGAAGTGCCCTACTGGGAAATGATCAATGACAACTCCCTCACCAGTGGCGACTACTGCTACTTCAAAGCGGGGGAGGCCTACGTCATCTATGACAAGCAAGGCGGCACCGCCAATCTCGACCTCGCGGACCAGCCAGGAGAATTCACCGTCCGCTGGTTTGACCCTCGCAACAGCGGGGCGCTTCAAACCGGCAGTGTCTCCACCATCACCGGGGGGAGCGATGACATCCCTCTCGGGAGCGCCCCCGACAGCACGAATCAAGACTGGGTCGCCCTCGTGACCGCCTCCAAAAAGCTCCTCTTCGTGCGAGGGGCCGACCGCAGCGGCGGCTTTTTAGAAGCAGGCAATGACAACTCGCGGACCGAACAGTTGGCCGACCTCAATAACAATGCCACCAACAATGGCAACCACGGCTGGGGAGAACTGAAAACGCTCTTGGAGGGAGAGGGCTACCTCGTGGAGCAGTTGGCCGAGCCTCTGGAAGCCAATGCGCCCTCCAGCGGACAGACCACCGGCGCCCCGCTCGACCTCACGCAGCTGGGCCTCAGCCAATACAGCGCCCTCATCTTTGGCTCGAACAACGCCGTCTACACCAGCGCCCAGATCGATGCGCTGGAGGCCTACGTCCGGGCCGGGGGCGCCGCCCTCTTCATCTCGGACGCCAACTTCGGCTCGGACTGGTGTGATGCGCCGAATTCCGACCAGCAATTCCTGGATCGCTTCGGGCTGGAAATGAACCAAGACAGCGGCACCTACACCGTGGACCGGGCGGAGGGAGAATTCGTGGTGCCCGATCACCCCATCTTCAGCGGCGTCGATACCTTCATGGGAGAAGGGGTCTCGCCAGGACGCATTCCCAGTGGCAGCCCCCCAGCAGGGGTCACCCTCACGCGCTTGGCGGCCGCCTCGGGCTCCACTCGCAACAATGACGGCACGCCGGGAGTGAACGCTTGCCGGGGCAGCAATCGACAGGTTGATGAAAGCGATGCCTCCCTCGTGATCGCGACCGTCGAGAGCGGTCGGGTGGCCATCCACTTTGACCGAAACACCTTCTTCAACCAAAACGGAGCCGGGACCGACATCAACGAGCACGACAACGCGCAATACGCCCGCAATCTCTTCGCCTGGCTCAGCCAGGGCCAGCCAGAGACGACCGGCCCGACCGCCGTCATCAGCGCCGCGCCCCTCTCCGGTGAAACCCCGCTTCTGGTGCAGTTCGACGCCTCGAATTCCTCTCCCACCCCAGGCGCCTCCCTCACGAGCTATGCCTGGGACTTCGAGAGCGATGGCACGGTGGATTCCACCGAGGCCCTCGTCTCCCACACCTACCCCACCGCCGGAACCTTCACCGTCACGCTGACCGTGTCCGACGACCTCACGGCCAGCGATAGCACCACCCTCGCCATCACGGCCGCCACGCAGGCGCCCTTCGCCAACCAGGCCAGCCCCTGGCCCCTCCCCGGCCGAGTGGAGGCAGAGAACTTTGACTCCGGCGGAGAGGGCATCGCCTACAGTGACCAAGACATCGGCAACAATGGCGATTCCGACTACCGGCCCGGCGAAAACGTCGATATCCAGAACAGCGGGGGCACCGACAGTGGCGGCCTCAACGTCGGCTGGACGAGCGATGGCGAATGGCTGGAATACACCGTCACCGTCAGCGAGACGGGCACCCACCGGGCCCTCTTCCGCGTGGCCTCCAACCTCGGCGGGGCCAACCTCCGTCTGTTGGTGGATGGGGTGGACCAGACCGGGAGCCTCGCGATCGGCAACACCGGGGGTTGGCAGAACTACATCGACTTGACCAGTGGCCCCTTTCTCTTGGAAGCCGGGACTCACCTCCTCCGGCTGGAGTGGGTGACCGGGGGGTGCAATCTCAACTGGTTCGAAGTCGAACGCGTCACCCAGAGCTTCTCTCAATTCATGGCGGGCTTCCCCTCCTTGAGCGGTGAACTCGCCTTGGCCACCGCCGACCCGGATGGCGACCGCCTCAGCAATCTCCTTGAGCAATGGCTCCGCTTGAACCCCACCCAGCCCGATGTGGCCGGCCTCCCGCTGGCTTCCGTCACGGGGGGCGAGCTGCACTTCCGGTTCAGCTTCGACTCCTCGGTCACCGGCAGCACCCTGCGCTATGAAAGTTCCGAGGACCTCGTCGACTGGGACCCCCAGAGTCTCCTTTCCGACTGGATCACCGAAGACGGTGATATGCGGCATGTGGAGGCCACGTTTCCTATTTCTAGCTCCCCGGACCCCTTTCACCGCCTGCTGGTGGAGTAGCTCTTTCCATTTTCTTTGAAACCTCTTCCCGCTCCCATGAAATCCGCCCGCCCCTCGCTCCTCCGCTCACTTTGGCTGCTCGGCCTGGCCGCCAGCCTCGCCACGACCGCGGCCGCCAAAAAACCCAATGTGATCGTGATGCTCTCCGATGACCAGGGCTGGGGGGACTTCTCCCTCCATGGAAACACCCAACTGGACACCCCGAATCTCGACCAGTTGGCTCGCTCGGGAGCGCAGTTTGATCGCTTCTACGTCTGCGCGGTCTGTGCCCCCACGCGGGCGGAGTTTTTGACCGGTCGCTACTACGCCAAAACCGGCGTCTACGGCGTCTCCCGCGGGGCGGAGCGGCTGAACGAGGACGAAACCCTCGTCTCAGAGATTTTCCAGCGGGCCGGCTACCAGACCGCCGTCTTCGGGAAATGGCACAATGGCTCGCAATACCCGTATCACCCGAACGCTCGCGGCTTTCATGAATTCTATGGCTTCGGTTCCGGCCACTGGGCCCACTACTTCAGCCCGATCTTGGATCACAATGGCGACATCGTGCGTGGCCAGGGCTACTTGACGGATGACCTGACCGAGCGGGCCATGGACTACATCGAGCAGCACCAGGAAAAGCCCTTCTTCGTCTACCTCGCGCTCAACACCCCGCACTCCCCCATGCAGGTGCCAGATCGTTGGTGGAACAAATACCAGGACATGCCCTCCACCCAAGAGTTCTTCGAAAAGAACCGGGAGAACCTCGATCACACCCGGGCCGCCTACGCCATGTGTGAAAACATCGACTGGAATGTGGGTCGCCTCCTGGACAAGCTGGATCAACTCGGCCTCGCCGAAGACACCATCGTCCTCTACTTCAATGACAACGGCCCCAACGGTCGCCGCTGGAACGGGGGCATGCTGGGGCGGAAAGGATCGATCGACGAAGGAGGCGTGCGCTCGCCCTTGTTCGTTCGCTGGCAGGGCAAGATTCGCCCGGGCACCCTGGTGGAACCCATCGCCTCCAGCATCGACCTCCTGCCCACCTTGGCCGAGTTGGCCGAGATCGACTACTCCGGCACCAAGCCCCTCGACGGCCTCAGCTTGAAGCCCCTCCTGGCCGGGCAGACCGCCGACTGGCCTGAACGGGCTTTGTATCAATTCCGTAACAACAAAGTCTCCGTCCGCACCCAACGCTACCGGCTGAACGGGGACGGCAAGCTCTTCGACATGGTGGCGGACCCCGCGCAACAGAACCCCGTCAACGAAGAGTTCCCCGAAATGGCGGAAACGCTGCAAGCGAAAGCCGCCGCCTGGCTGAAAGAACACCAGGGCCTGGGCCACAACAAGGGCAGCGATGACCGTCCCTTCATCATCGGACACCCGGACGCCAAGATGAGCCAGATCCCGGCTCGGGATGGCCGAAATCGCGGCGGCATCACCCGACCCTCCAAGCATCCGAACGCCTCCTACTTCACCACCTGGACCAGCACGAAAGACTCCATCGTGTGGGACTGCGAAGTCGGGAAAAGCGGGCGGTATTTGGTCGAGCTCTTCTACACCTGCCCGGCGGCCGATGTCGGATCCACCATCCAGCTGAGCTTCAATGACAGCCAGTTGATCGGAAAAATCACCGAAGCCCACGACCCGCCGCTCCAAGGCGTGCAAGAAGACCGCGTGAAGCGGAAAGAAGCCTACTCCAAAGAATGGAATCGCATGAGCTTGGGCGTGATCGAACTCAGAAAAGGCCAGGGCAGCCTCAAGCTGGAGGCCACCGACATTCCCGGCTCTCAAGTGATGGACCTGCGGACCGTCTTGCTCACGCGCTTGGACTAAAGAAGCCCGATTTTTTTGGATGAAGGCGTTGGCTATTTCTTGGGGCTCGCTCACTCGGGTGGGGGCCTGGGCGCGCGCGACCGGATGGGGGTCCTTCCTCTGGCTGAGCTGGATGACTGCGCCGGGATCGCTCGACGCGGCGGAGCGACCAAACATACTCTACATTTTCACCGACGACCAAAGCTACCGCACCGTCAGCGCCTACCCGCGTTCCCACCGCTGGGTCAAGACCCCCCACATCGACCGGCTGGCTGAAAACGGGATCCTCTTCAGCCAAGCCTACATCGGGGCCAAGTGCGTTCCCTCCCGGGCCAACGCCCTGACCGGGCGCCACCAGTTCAATATTGGCAAGCGCACCAAGCGCTACTGGCCGGAAGACTTTCGCCAGCAAGGCTACACCACCGGCATGATCGGCAAGTGGCACTGGAATCTCGGCACCGAATACCATGGTCACGGGGTGGCTTGGGATTGGTCCGTGGTTTGGGATCACAACCAGCCCGGAGAGGAAAAGACCTACTACTGGGAACAACACGTGAACGTCCATGGCCAGGAGGCCGAACCGCTTGGGGGCTACAGCACGGACGTCTACACCGAGCGCACCATCGAATTCATCCGGGAGCAGGCGGGGCAGGCGCAGCCCTGGTATTTCTGGCTGGCCTACGCCGGGGTGCATGGGCCCTTCACCCCGGCGGAGCGGCACCAAGGACGCTACCTGGGCAATCCCGAAGTGCCGGAATCGAAGCGCCCGGCCGACGTCTTCGGCCCCCGCCCGGGCAAGCCGCGCCATCTCCGGGACTACTCCCGCTGGCGGGATGACGACGGGACGCCCGCCATCAAAGGCGTCTCGCTCGACGAGCACGTCAAGCTCTACAACGAAGCCGTGCTCGCGATCGACGAAGGCGTGGGCCGGATCACCCGCGTCTTAGCGGAGACGGGCCAACTGGAAAACACCCTCATCGTCTTCACCTCCGACCAAGGCTACGCCTGGGGCCATCATGGTTTGCGGGGCAAGATCAATCCCTACGACGCCTCGCTTCGCAGCCCGCTCATCGTCTGCTGGCCGAAGCGCTTTCCTCGGGGAGCGGTCTGTGCTCATCCGGTCAATGGCGTGGACCTCGTGCGCACCTTCCACGAACTGGCGGGAGTGGAGCCCGGGATGGCGCTCGATGGACGAGACCTGACCCCGATTCTCCTGGAGCCGGGTCGGGACGGGGCTTGGACCGAGGAACCGATGATCCAGACCTACACCGTCCACCTCTACGACAACCCCTCCATCGAAGACCGCATCCGCACCCGGACCTGGGAATCGCTCGTCTACGACAAAAACCCCATGCCCGCCTACCTCATGCTGCACGAGGGCCGCTACAAATACATCCGCTACATCGGTGAGGACTACATCGAGGAGCTCTACGATCTCCAGGAAGACCCCGAAGAACTGCGGAACCTGGCGCTGGAGGGCCCCTTCCAAACCCAACTGGCCGACCTCCGCGGGCGAACCCTGGATGCCTTTCGAGTGAAAGGAGCCGCCTTCGTCGATCTCCTCCCTCCAGCCAAAACGGAGTGAGGGGCGGCGGGCTCTCCCCCCCACCATGAAAACCCTCTTTTCCCTCCTGCTTCTGGGTCTCTTCCCCAGTCTCTCGGTCCAAGGCCAAGAGAAAATTTGGCTGCACTTCGATGCCGACTCGCCGCCCCAAGTCTTCGCCGCCTCTCGCTTGCAGGCCACGCTGGAAGAACTCGGGCATTCCGTCTCCTTGACTGGAAGCGAAGGGGAAGGGGGGCCCTCGATCCGGGTGGACCTGGTGGCCGCGAGCGACTCCCCCGCGCTCCGGGCAGAGGGCTTTGCCATCGAGAAAGACGGCCAGGCCATCCGCATCAAGGCTCTCGAGGCCACGGGAGCCATGTATGGACTGCTGGAAGTGGCGGAGCAGCTGGCCCGGTTGGAAGCGATCGATCTCATCCAGCCGAGCTGGCGCAATCCCCGGTTTCCCTTCCGCGCCATCAAATTCAATTTGCCGTGGTCCTCCTACCGCCGGTTCCCCGCCCTCCAGGCCAACCTGGAAGCTTGTCGCGACCTTCGCATGTGGGGGGACTTCCTCGACATGATGGCGGAAAATCGCTTCAACGCGCTCACCCTTTGGAACATCCATCCCTGGCCCTATCTCATCCGCCCCACCCACTTTCCCCAGGCCAGCTCCCTCACGGAGGCCGAGTTGGCCGAGTGGCAGAACTTTTGGCGATCCCTCTTCCGCATGGCGAAGGACCGGGGGATCGAGACCTATCTCTTGAACTGGAATGCCTTTGTTTCGGAGGGCTTCCGGGAACATTATGGCGAGGGCAACGTCGACACCGGACACCACTTCATTGAGGGCATCGACAGCCCGCTCATTCGGCAATACAACCGGGAATGCCTCACCCAAGTCATCAATGAGTATCCCGAGCTGACGGGCCTCGGTGTCACCCTGGGGGAGGGCATGGAAGGCTGGTCCAGCGAGCTGCAAGTGGACTGGGTCAAAGACGTCTTCTTCCGCGGCATCCAGGCCGCCGACCGTCCCATTAAGTTCATCTACCGCGCCGCCCTCAAAGGGGATCACACGCAGAACCGGCAGGCCATCGACGAATCCGGACTCGGCACGCCGGAAAGCCCCATCGTGGTCGAGCTGAAATTCAATTGGTCCCACGGACACTCCACCCCCACCTTGGTCAAAGCCCACGGCGGCGGCACCGGGGAGGAATACTGGACTGACCCCGCCCCCACCCACCACAAGATGGCCTGGATGGTGCGCAACGAGGACTTCTTTCGCCTCCGCTGGGGGGAGCCGGACTTCATCCGGGAGCACCTCCGCACCAATGGGCAGGACTTCGTAGCCGGGTATTTCCTCGGTTCGGAATGCTACATCCCCGCGGCCGACCTTTTCCAAAAGCCCGGTCATCCCTCCATCCACTGGGACTGGGCCTTCCAGCGGCAATGGCTCTTTTATCACCAATGGGGACGCCTGCTCTACGATCCCTCGGTCCCGAACGAGGTCTTCGCCCACAGCTACGACCAGCGTTTCCCCGGCGGGCATGGGGCGGACATGGTGGAGGCCTTCCACTTGGCCACCCAGACCGCCCAGCGGATCGCGGGCTTTTTTAGCTGGTCCTGGGACTACACCTTTTACACCGAAGGCTTTCTCTCCAAGAAAGGCTTTCTCAGCTTGCGGCAGATGCTCCGGACGGACACGACCGAGCCACGCTTCGTCTCGCTCAAAGAATTTGGCCGAGGGAAGGGAGACTTCGGAGAGCGCCTCACCCCGCTCGACTTGGCGGACGCCTTGGAGCGGGATTGCCAGGGGGCGCTCGCTCTTCTGGAGGCCATCGAAACCGAGAACGCCCCCCTCTTGGGCGAGATGGCGGACGTGCAAGCTTGGTCTCAGCTGGGCCTCTACTTCGCTGACAAGCTGCGGGGGGGAGTGGCTTTCAATCGCCAGGAAAGAGCCGCCGCTCTCGCCAGTTTGGAGAAGGCCCTCGGCCATTGGGAGGCCCTCAGCCAAATCACCGAGGCCACCTACCAAGCCAGCTCGCTCGGCCACCTCGATGGGAAACCCTTCCACTGGAAGAACTTCGTGGGCGAGGCGAAAAAAGACATCGCCTGGGCTCGTCGGCAGCTCGCGCCCTGACTTTTCCGCCCGGTGATGCTTTTTCCGGGAAATTGTGCTAACCAAACGAACCCCCCCCCAATGTCCTCCTCCTTCCCCCCCCCAGGTCGAGTGGGCCGCACCCTTTGTCTGGCCCTCCTCCCCGTTCTCTGCTGTGGGTCGGCTTTGGCCGCGCCTCCGCTTGGCCAAACCATCTGGCTCTATCATCCCGAGAATGCCTCCTACGTCAGCGTTCAGGCGGATCTCGCTTTTCAACTGAACGCTCGCGAGACCGCCTCCGTCCAGACCGCGGAGAAGCTCCTGGTGGAAGACGCGGGGCAAGGCCGGATCCGCTTCCAGTCCGCGCTCAACGGAAAGTATGTCCGGGTCAATCTCGACAATGTCGACAAGCTGGTGGCCGATGCCGAGGACGGCTCCGACCCGCTGACCCACTTTCTCTGGACGGACTTGAGCGATGGGAAGGTGGAGCTGCGCTCCGTGGGCGACAACGACCTCGCCCCCCTCCTCAGTCCGAGCGGTTCGGCCGAAATCGTCCGGGCCAACGCCACCAGCAGCAGCGCCAACGCGGAGTTCACCTGGGGCTTGGCCACCGATCTGCCGCCCAACATCGTCTTCATCTACATCGATGATTGGGCCTGGAATGGCTCCTCCGTCGCCATGGACCAGCGCATGGCCAACTCTCACTTCCCCCGCATCATCGAGATGCCCCATCTGGACGCCATCGCGGCCAATGGCATGGTCTTTCGCAACGCCTACGGCTCCCCCCAGTGCACCCCGGCCCGGGCCGCCATCCAGACCGGCCAGTCCAATGCCCGCAATGGCATGACCGTCTTCATGAACAGCTCGGACTACTATGATCGAGACGCCACCACCGAAGGACGCCAATATTTCCATTTCCCAGTCGTGGCCAATGGAGCGGATCGCAGTCTGCGCTCCGAAGCCATCACCATCCCCGAAGCCCTCGCGCCCTATGGCTACGTCTCGGCCCACCTCGGCAAGTGGCACCTCCGGGGCGATCCGGGCCAGGAAGGCTACGCCCTCCACGATGGCGCCACCACCAATGACGAGGGGAACAACTACACCAACGCAGGCGGCTTGGAGGCCTTGAGCGACCCCAAACTCATGACCCACATCACCGACACGGGGCTAGCCTTCATGGAAGCCCAAGTGGCGGCCCAAAAGCCCTTCTACTTGCAGCTCTCCCACTACGCGGTGCACGGAGGCAATGAGTGCACCCCGGCCTCCCGCGCCCGCTACCAAAACGTCCCCGAAGTGGTGGCCTACAACGGCGGCCGCACCAACCCGGACAACCTCAATCGGAAACAAGATCCAGCGGTCTGGCTGGGCATGATCTATGAGCTGGATCAAAAGATCGGCCAAGTGCGGGAGAAGTTAGTCGAACTGGGCATCGAAGACCACACCTACCTCATCGTGAGCGGGGACAACGGCTACCGCCACAGCTTCTACGACGAGCTTTCCGGCCTGCCCCAGCCGCTCCACTCCCGCAAATGGTGGGCTTGGCAGGGCGGCATCCGCATCCCGCAGGTCATCGAAGGCCCGGGCATCCCCCCGGGGAGCTTCTCCACCGTCAACGTGGCCAACTACGACTTCCTCCCCACCTTCGTGGACTGGGCGGGAGGCGATCCCACCTCCGTGCCCAATCTGGATGGCCGCAGCCTGGCTGGTCTCTTGCGCGGGGAGGCCCCGGGGGCGGAGCTGCGGGAGCGGGGGCTCTACTTTCATTACCCCCACTACCGAAACACCATGCCCCATTCCGCCATCGTGAAAGGAGGCCACAAAGCGGTCTACTTCTACGAAACGCCCGTCCGCTTCCCCGAGTGGGAGCCCATCATGCTTTTTGACCTCCATCAGGACGGGGGCGAATACCACAATATCTACAGCCAAAATCCCAGCTTGGGGCAGGCCCTCTACGCCGAGCTTTCGGCCTACCTCCAAAGCGTCGGGGCTCGCCTCCCCCAAGTGCCCAACCCAAACTACCAGGCCTCCGTCTACGAGACGTCTGACAGCTACGGGGCCCGGGTCAGCCAAGGCCCCTTCGTGGGGTCCCGAGGCACCAATGGCGATGAAGGAGGCGCCACCCCTTTTTTCAGCTACTGGATGGACTCCTGGGGCACCTCGCTCGGGGAGGCCTCGGCCGACTTTGACGGGGATGGCGAGTCCAACCTGATGGAGTATGCCCGGGGCGGGGATCCCACGAACGCGCTCGATGCCGGCCAGCCCTTGGCCTTCTCGACCGAAGGAGGGAGCCCGCTCTTCCAGTTTCCCCTCCGCAATGACGATTCCCGTCTCCGCTACCAAGTGGAGCGTTCTCCCACGCTCTTGCCGGGAAGCTGGTCGCCGGTGTCGGGGAGCTGGCAAATTGAAAGCGGCGGTGGCGATCTCGACCAAGCGACCCTGGCAGCCGAGGCCACGGGAGCGCTCATGTTCTATCGCTTGCAGGTGACCGAGTGAAGCCCGAGTTTTCTCCTTCTCCTTTCTCAATTTCATGAAAACCATCCCACCTTCTTGGGCATCGCTCCCGAAAGCACTCCTTCTGGCCCTCCTTTCTTGGACGGCCTGGACCACCCCGCTGCCAGCAGCCGATCCACCGAACATCGTCTTCATCTTCGCGGATGACCTCGGCTTTGGAGACCTCGGCTCTTACGGCCACCCTTACGCCCAAACCCCGGCTCTCGATCGCCTAGCGGCCGAGGGAACGCGCTTCACCCGCTTTTATGTCTCTGGGGTGACCTGTTGTCCCAGCCGGACCGGCTTCATGACCGGCCTTCACACGTCCCGCTTCCAGCAATACCCCGCCGCCTATGGCTTTGGTGAGGAGGTCACCATCACCGAACTCTTGCAGAAGCGGGGCTACCGGACGGCCCACTTCGGAAAATGGCACATCGGCCCGAAGAAGGGGGAAGGCTATGGGATCGATTTTTACAGCGGGGGCATCGGGGAAAAGAAGGACCAGCGCGGGCGGGACGCCGGGATTTTCGACGCCGCCATCCAATATCTGGAAGAGGACGCCTCCGGCCCGTTTTACATGAACATCTGGGGCCACATCACGCACTACGCGGTCGATGCCCCGGACGGCTTGGTGGAGCGATTTGATGACCTCACGGTGGATCGGAGTGATTTCGCCCCCGCCATGCAGCACAAGTTCGACGAGTGCCTCCAGATCGGCGGCCATCTCGATGAATCCATGCGGGAGTATGTGGCCGAGCTGCATGCCCTCGATCTCTGCGTGGAGCGACTCTTGGCGACGCTCGATCGCTTAGGCTTGCGGGAAAACACCATCGTCGTTTTCTCGAGCGATCACGGACCCGCACCCGTCCTGACCGGCGGGAAGAAGGAGCGCCACCGAGAATTCTCCGCCAACATGCTGGGCTACGCCGGAGGTCTCCGCGGGGGCAAGCATGACCAATTGGAGGGCGGCATCCGCTCGCCCTTCATCGTGCGCTGGCCGGGACGGGTCCCGGCGGGACGAGTGGACACCACCAGCGTGATCTCCGGACTGGATTGGCTCCCGACGCTCGCCTCCATTGTCGGCATCCGAGAGGTCCCCACCCACTTGGACGGGGAAGATGTCTCGCGCGCCTGGGCGGGCCAGGAGCGCCTCCGAGAAACGCCCCTCTTCTGGCGAGTCAGTTCCAGCGGGGCCGGGCCCTCCATGTTGTGGAAGGATTGGAAACTCCACCTTCCCGGGAAGCGAGGCAAAACGCCGGTCCAGCTCTACGACATCGCAAAAGACCCTTCCGAGAGCCAAAACCTGGCGGCCGACTTCCCGGAAGTGACCGCCCGCCTGACGCAGAAGACCCAAGAGTGGGTCGACTCCTTGCCGAAGGGCTACGCCAAGCTCAGCAAGCAGCAGTTGCGGGAGTTGGAGGAGGATTGACGGCCCGCTGCCCGGCGGGGCCTCATACCAAGCTGCAGAATTGGCTCGAAAGACTCCGGCTCTTCCTTCCCCGCGCTTCAGCGCCTCTTCCCCACACCACCTTCCCTCCATTCTACCAGTGAATTCTGGAGCTTGGTATCACTGCTTGCGCAGCTCGATGACGCGGAGCTGCTCAAAGGGCTTCTGCCCACCGGGCGGGGGTTCCACTAAAGAGAGCGTCATCTCTTGCATCCCGGTGGCGAGCTGGATGGTGCCGAGGGCCCGGCGGTCGCCCAGCGCCTGCACCTGATTTTCCAGGCTGGCCGAGCCGATTTCCAGCCGGAAGGTGGCGCCGGCTTTCCCGCCGCGGGCTTCCAAAAAGACTTGGTAGCGGCCCGCCGTCACCACCTCCACCGGGAAGGTCTGGGAGTCGCCAGCCGCTTTCCAGTTTTCCGACCACAAGTTTTCCGCCCGGACGCCGCCCGTCATGCGGATGCCGCCCCCACAGGGAATTTGCGAGCCCCGGAGATTGCCACCGACGCGGGCGTAGCGGTCATACTCCGGGTGGCCGATGTGGAAGCGGGGATGCACGAAGCTATGGGGGCGGGCCACGCTTTCACGGAAGGCGGCTTCGGTTTTGCGCGCCAGCTCCGCCGCCAGTTCGGGTTGGGCCGCTAGGAGGTCCTCCTTTTCTCGCGGGTCCTCCATCACATCGTAGAGGGAGAGGCTCTTGCTGCGAAGCTGGACGAACTTGTAGGGCCCCTTCCGCCAGGCGGCGATCTGGGAGTCGTATTGAAGGTCGTGCTTGTCCACCAGGACGTTGTGCTTGTTCATGGGGCCCTGGAGGGAGACCTCCCAGTGCGAGCGAAAGAGTTCCCGAGGTTGCGGCCAAGCCTCTTGTCTCCCTGCCAAAAAGGGCACCAGTGAAAGACCGGCCAGGTCTTCCCGGGCCTTGGTTTGGCCCACTCCGGCCAGGTCCAGGAGGGTGGGGAAGAGGTCGGTCACGTCGGTGAGGGCCTCGATGGTGGCAGGGCGGATCTTGCCAGGCCAGCGAATGAAACAGGGCACCCGGAGGGCGTTCTGCCAGATGTTGCCTTTGACGCCTTTCAAGCGCTGGGGGCAGCGGAGCGCGATTTCCGGGCCCGCGAGCTTGCTGTCTTGGGTGCGGTCTCGGTGGATGGGGCCATTGTCGCTCGTGAAGATCACGACGGTCTCCTCGCTCAAGCCTTTTTGATCGAGGTGGGCGAGCAGCCTCCCGATCTGGGCATCGAGGTTTTCCAGCATCCCGTTCAGCTCCGAGAAATAGGGGGAGTGTCCGGCCTCTCGATACTTCCGGGTCAAGGACGCAGGCGCTTCGATCGGGGTGTGGATGCTGAGGTAGCTCAGCATGAGGAAGAAGGGCCGTTCCCGTTCATCGATGTAGTCCATGGCCAACTGGGTCAGGCTTTCGTCGGCCCAGCCTTTTAGTTGCACGGAGCTTCCATTGTGAGAGACCTCGGTCTGGTGGTGCTGGTAGAGATCGGCCACCCAGCCATCGGCAAAGCCCCGATGCCAGGGCATCCAGGCGGGCGCGCGGCCGGAGTGCCATTTGCCGATGTAGCCGGTGTCGTAGCCTCGCTCCTGCAAGACATCGGCCACCGTCACTTCGTCCAGATGGAGATAATCCCGCGAGACGTGCACTCCCCAGACGCCCACGTCGAGGTGGTTCTTTCCGGTCAGGAGGGAGGCCCGGGTCGTGGCGCAGACGGGCGTCACGTGAAATTGGTCGAAGCGCATGGACTGCTGCCCGAGACGATCGAGATGGGGGGTGCGCGCCACGGTGTTCCCGTGGAGGGCGAGGTCGCCGTAGCCCTGGTCATCGGTCAGGATGAGCAGGATGTTCGGCGGCTGGCCGGAGAGGACGGCCCAGGGGGCGAGGTCGAGCAAGCTCAGCAGGCAAAGGAAACGGATCATGGGCGAGGAGGGGGGAGGGGGAAAGGACTGGAGGAGTCTACGTAGAAGGGCTCGCGGGCTGGTCAAAATCTTGAGGCGACCTCAGCGGACGGGCGGCCAAGAGATCGCATCGAGATCCCGGGATTCCCAGGCCGGCTCGGGTGGGCCTTCTCGCCGGGCCGCCTCCACCAGCCGTTGGTAGTCTTCGCTCACCAAGAAGGGATCGGCTTCTTCCGGGAAGGCGTGGGCGAAGCTGGAGGTGTGTTCCCGGAGGCCTTGGCGGAGGCGGGCCCGGACCCCGGCCAGTTCCGGGTCGTGCCAGCGATTTTCCAGCTGGTAGGGGTCCTTCTCCAGGTCGTACAATTGGTCGGGGTCGAAGTAGCCCGGGAAGTGGGCCGCGGCCAAGGCGGCGTGCACTTGCGGGTAGCCCAAGTGATTGGGCGCGCGCTCCAGGCCGGGGCCCTTCAGTTCCGCCACCACTCGGGCCGGGTAGCGGAAGGCGGCGTATTGGAAGCGACCATCAAAGACCGCCCGAACATGGCCCATCTCGGTGTAGATGAAGTCTCGCACGGGAGTGTCCGGGTCGGAGAAAAGCGGGCTGAGATCGACGCCATCCCAGACCTGTTCGGGAGGGAGCGGCAGGCCCGCCAAACCGCACAAGGTCACCAAGAGATCGACCTGCGCCACCAACTGCCGGCAGACGAGCCCGGCCGGGATCCGTTCGGGCCAGCGCATGAGGAGCGGGACGTGATTGCCGAAGCGATAGACCCCACTTTTTCCCGGCTCCACGCCATGATCGGCCGTGAAGATGAGGAGCGTCTCGTCGAGACAACCAAGCCGCTCCAAGGTGTCCAAGACCACGCCCACCTGTTGATCGAGAGCCGCCAAGCCGGCGGTGTGATGCTTTTGGCCGCTGCTGAGGCCTTCCAGGCGGGCTTGCATGCGGGCGGCGGGAATCTGGTATTGCGGCACATCTGGACGAAAGCCGCCCGGCGTGAAGCGGAGGTCCTTTTCGTACTGGACGGGGTGCCAAGGGCCATGAACCGCGGTCGGGGTCAGGAAGGCGAAGAAGGGAGTCTGGCCGGCATGCCGACCGAGGAAGTCGGAGGCCAGGGCGCTGATCCAGGGCAGGTTGTGATGGCGGAGCGCGGGATGGGGAATGTGCTCGCTATTGGTGTAGGTGATGGCGCCCGCCTCCTGAAAGCCCAGGCGGGAGGTCAACAGCCGGACCAACTCCGCTTGATGCGCTTGCAGCCAACGCTCGACCGCGGGATCGCTCGGCGGTCCGGCGGGCAAGGGAGGGAGGCCCAGGGACTGCTCGGCCTCGATCTCGGTGACATGGTTTTTGCCAAAGAGGCCGCTCACGTAGCCGGCCCGGGCCAGGAGCTTGGGGATGGTGAGACGATCGCCTTCGATGACGGTGTTCCAGGCGATGCTGTAGGGTTCGTCCTGGGCGAAGAGCGCCTCCATGGCGGCCGCTCTCCCGGGGTATTGGCCGGTGAGCACGGAGTAGCGGCTCGGGGTGCAAGCGGAGGCGGCGGTGTAGGCTTGCTCGAAGCGGAGGCCTTCGGCCGCCAGCCGATCCAGATTCGGCGTGGCGTAGGGCCCCCCGTAACAGCCGAGGTAGTCCGGCCTCATCTCATCGCTGAAAATGAGGACGATATTGGGAGGGGCAGCCTCGGCAGCTAAAGCCAAGCCGCTCAGGCAGTTTGCCAGCCCGGCCAGAAGGAGGAAACGATGGGGGGATTTCATGAGAGGGGGTCTCTCTCGGTAGAGGAGCGATCTCACTTGGCAAGACCGCTTTTCCCCTTTGAGCCCGTCTCCTTCGTAGTGTAATTCCCAAGTTCATGACGACCGCGACCCTTCCCGACGAGAAAGGCCACTTCGGCCAGTTTGGTGGCATGTTTGTGCCGGAGACGCTCATGGCGGCGCTCCAGGAGCTGACGGTGGAGTATGCCCGGGCCAAGGCGGACCCCGCTTTCCAGGCTCAGCTGAAGGGTTTGCTGCGCGAGTTTGTGGGAAGGCCTTCGCCGCTCTACTTCGCCGAGCGCTGGACGGAGAAACTGGGTGGCCCCAAGATTTACCTCAAGCGCGAGGATCTCCTCCACACGGGGGCCCACAAAATCAACAACGCCCTCGGGCAAATTCTGCTGGCCCAGCGGTTGGGCAAGACCCGGATCATCGCGGAAACCGGGGCCGGCCAGCATGGGGTGGCCACGGCCACGGTGGCGGCCCGCTTCGGGATGGAGTGCATCGTCTACATGGGTGAGGTCGATATGGAGCGCCAAGCCCTGAACGTAGCGCGCATGCGTCTCATGGGGGCCGAGGTCCGCGGGGTGACCGCAGGACAGAGAACGCTCAAGGAAGCGGTCAACGAGGCCATGCGGGATTGGGTCACCCATGTGCGGCACACCCATTACATTTTAGGCAGTGCTCTCGGCTCCCACCCCTACCCCATGATGGTGCGGGACTTTCATCGCGTGATCGGAGTGGAGGCTCGCCAGCAAATCCTGGAGCGCGAGGAACGCTTGCCGGATGTGTTGGTGGCCTGTGTCGGAGGCGGCAGCAATGCCATCGGCCTCTTTCACCCCTTTCTCGGCGATGACGCCGTCCGCATGGTGGGGGTGGAGGCGGGGGGCCACGGCATCGCTAAAGGAGAACACGCGGCCCGCTTCCAAGGCGGCAAGCTGGGCGTGCTCCAAGGCACCAAGACCTATCTTCTGGCGAATGACGATGGACAAATCGAGCTGACCCATTCGGTTTCCGCTGGTCTCGACTACGCGGCCGTGGGGCCGGAGCATGCCTACTACCGGGAGCAGGGTCGGGTGGAATACACCTACGCCACCGATGAAGAGGCCCTGGCGGGCTTCCGGGAGCTGTCCCGCACCGAAGGCATCATCCCCGCGCTGGAAACGGCCCATGCCATGGCTTGGGTCAGTCGCGAGGCAGCCCAACTGGGTAGCGATCAGATCGTGCTCATCAATTGTTCCGGGCGGGGAGACAAGGATGTGGAGCAGGCTTCGAAGTATCTCCTCCCGCAGGGATAATACCAACCTCCAGAATTCACTGGTAGAATGGAGGGAAGGAGGTGTGGGGAAGAGGCGCTGAAGCGCGGGGAAGGAAGAGCCGGTGTCTTTCGAGCCAGCGCTGCGTTGCTCCTCGGTTACGGTGCCTGCACCGCGCCCTCGTCGCGCCTTGGTCTGGCCCGAAATTCACTCGGCCATTCTACC
>JBCCJK010000016.1 GCA_039027815.1 Verrucomicrobiota bacterium | reverse complement strand
GAAGCGCGGGGAAGGGAGAGCCGTTGTCTTTCGAGCCAGCCCTGCGTTGCTCCTCGGTTACGGTGCCTGCACCGCGCCCTCGTCGCGCCTTGGTCTGGCCCGAAATCCACTCGGCCATTCTACCAGTGAATTCTGCAGCTTGGTATAAGGCTGCACCCAGAACAAAAAGTCTCCCCCCACCGCGCCGGAGACGTCGCGGTCCACCGGGGAAAGCCTGCTACTCCGGTTTCGTTTCGGCCTCTGCCATCATGGCCCTGATCCGTATGGCCAATTCTTCGTCGCTTTCGACGGTGCCAGGGAACCGCTTCGCGACGTCAGCGTAGTAGATCCTCGCCGCGTTCATTTCGCCTCGCCTCTCGTGGAACCGAGCTGCAGTCACCAGGGCGTCCACTTCCCTTTGATCCAGCCGGGCGAGACAATTCCTGGCCGGAGCTGCCTTCGGGCTTTCCGGATACTGCAGAAGAAATTCCGCGAAAGCGAGTTGGGCCCAGAAGTGCCTTTGAGAGTGGCCTTCTTGCACAAGCTTGAAATCGATATAGCCAATCTGGAATGCGGCATCATCCGCGAGCATATGGTCGGGATAGAATTCCAAGAATTCCGCATGCGCTTTCTTTGCCAAGTTGGGCTCTCCCTCTTGATCCCAGGCCACGCCCAAAAGGAATTGAGCTTTGGGAGCATACTGGCTATGCCGAGTGTTGGCCACGAGCAGCTTGAGCATGCCCATGCGGAGTTCCTTGGGAGGCAGGATTTTCTTGGGGAGTTTTTTTCCTTCACGTTCGAAGCGAGCGGACTCCCTGACCACGGTGTCACAGATTCGTGCTTGCCCGGCAAGCGCCTCTTGGAAAAGAGCATCGTCGGGAAAGCGGTTGATCACATTCTGATACTCTTCGAAGGCCGTGGTGAATTCGCGGTTGGCTTCAAAGAGTTTCCCAATTTCCAATTGGGCGACGCCGGCAGAAGCACTTTTCGGGAATCTTTGCACGGCCAACCGGAACTTCTCGATACCGCTGGCTTGGCGCCCTTGAGCGACCAAGATCCTACCCTCCTGGAGAAGTTCGGTCGCAGCCAACTCTTGGAATTCCCTGTCCCTCTGCTGCACCTGTCCCATGGTGACCTGTGGGCTCGCCAGAAAACAAAAACAAAAGGCCGCGAATCCGAAGAAACGCAGCCTTTGTTTGAAGGGAACTAGAGGAGAGGAGGGCAAGATAGAAGATTCCGCCCGGAAAGCTTAAAAGTCGAGACTGTCGTCTACTGCCACGGTGGGACGATCGTAGATTTTATCCAACCCTTCGGAAGTCTTCTTTCCGAACACCACTTTTCCGAAGGATACGTGGACGTTCATCTGGTTCCAAGGGTTATCCAGTTCGACTTCTTGGCCGGGATAGAGGTTCTCGATCAGGCCGGAGTTGGCTCCTTGATAATCGATGTGAGGAACGCCAGCGACATCCGCGATCGTGTAGTCGAAGGAGATGATCTGCGTGCCGGTATTTCGGAAAGTGACCGGATAGTCAATCGTCTCTTCATCGATCAATTCGCTGGTTACCGTGATGCGAACGGGAGCGTTGGGGGCATCGACGCTGCGGGTGTAAAGCTTTTCGGAAATCTCGGACGAAAGGTCGTAGTAGGTCGCGCAACCACCAAGAAGGGCGGCGGCAGCGATAGCGGCAAAGGCGGTGATTTTCATGATGGTGTGAGGCGGAGGAAATTAGTAGCGGAGGCGGATGCCGGCGACAATGTTCTCGCTTTCGTACTCAGGGACGTTTTCGATGTCTTCCAAGGTGAGCTGACGCCACTCGGAGTAGATGGAGAGCTTCTTGCTCCAGCGATACTCGATCCCGAAATAGGATTGCCATGCAAAAACAAACTGGTCGGTGGAGAAGGCGGAGGTGCTGGGATTTGTGTTAGTAGCCGATGGTGTCCCGCCGGCATTTTGCGTGGCCAAACCGTCTACTGTAAGGCCGGAGGTCGTCCCGGTGCCTGTGGAGTTCGGGTCTCGAAACCAGACTTGAGCCCCCCCAAACCCGGCCCCCACGTAAGGCCGAAGCCTTGCCAAGACGGGACCGATGCGGGCCCGGTAGCGCCACAAGTCCAAGCCGAGACCGCCATTCAGCATGAAGATCGCAGCATTGAAATCCCGAACGAAGTAGCCGATATCGCTTCCCGATGCGGTCAGGAGGGAGACTGAGTCGATCTGTCCTTCTACCTGAGAAGAGAGGAAGCTTCCCTCAAACTCAAGGTGAGCCTCCAAAGGAAAGCGCTTGTTCTTCCAGGAGTGCCCCACTTCGATACCGGCAATCAAGTCTCCGGAACTTTCGATGAGGTCATAGGTATTCGTGCCGATGATCGGTCGCTCGCCGCCTTGGCTTTGGGTCGTGCCACCAAAAATTCCGACGTAGGGGCCGTAGTTGGAGGCGGCGTCTTCGGCTTCCAGCGATTTTAGGGAATTGAGCGCCAACTCCTCCGCTGTGGCGGTGAAGGTCAGGGCGAAGAGGGCAGGAAAGGCGAGTGTCCGGATCATGGGAAAATAGGATACTGTATCGATTGGCCCATAGGGGCACGGCTTTCGGCCCGCAAGCGAAAGTGACTCCACATGGGCTCTGTGACGGACTTGTCACGTAAGCGGGCGTCCTGTTCGACGAGCTCCGGTTGACGATGGTCGCCTTCCGCTGGATGGGAGTGCCATGTGGCGAACGCTGATTTTCTGGCTGGTTTTCTGCGCGGGCGGATCGCTCCTGCCGACGTTGCTCCTGGCGCAGGAACCGAACGAGGAAGAATTGCCGGAGGCGGAAGGGGCCTTGAGCGTGGACGAGCTGCTACCGCTGCCGGAGGGGGGCTTGTCGGGTCTTCTCGGCGACAACGATTTGCTTCCACAGCTGGGAGAGGGAGGGCTGGTCCCGACGACCGAAGAGCTGGTCAGCCCCGATTTCGGAGCCGTCGATTGGTATCGCGAACCGAACGAGCCCAAGCTCCTGCCGCTGGCGCGTCGCATCGCGCCCGCTGTGGTGGCCATCCGGGCTTGGGATGAGTTTGGCGAGGAAACCGCCAGCGCTTGCGGATTCTTCCTCTCGGAAGACGGCCTGATTCTGACCGACGTCAGCTTGGTCTTGCCCGAAGTGGTGGCCAGAACGGAATACCTCACTGTTTCCACCGCCGAGGGGCGGAGTCTGACCTGCAAGGGCATTCTCTATCGCGATCTGCAATCCGGCGTGGCCGTGCTCAAGGCCGATGTCGGACAGGAACAAGTGCAGTTTCTCCAGCTCTCCTCGGAGCCAGTGCCGGCGGGCTTGGAATCTTCTCCGGTGAACCTTCTCGCGCTGGATGATCGGCGGGGGATTCTATTGGTCGATGCAAGTATGCGTCGAGATCCATCGGTCGCGGGTGCTGGTTGGTTGCTCGTGGAGGGGGCGGATTCACCTGGCGCGGTGGGCTCGCCGATTCTGAATTCGCAAGGCGAAGTCATCGGACTCGTCGCCCTCCGCTTGCCTTTGAAGCGATGGCTCAACTACGCCGCGCCCATGACCGATGCGTTGGTAGCCACCCAAGACCGCAGCGAATGGAAGCAGTTGGCGGTGGGAGAAGAGTGGTCCATGCGGGAGATCACCGAAGACCGTCGTTTTCTGAAGGCCTTTGAAGCGGTGCAGAATCGACGTTTTCGCAGCGCTGCTCGCATCTTGTTGCAGCTAACCAAGGAATACCCCCGGAGCCCCGAATGCTGGGCGCTGCTGGGCATTGTCAGCCACCAGCTCGGTGCCACCGTCGATGCAACCGCCTGCGCTCGTCGGGCGGCGGCTCTCGATCCCGAAGAGGGGCAGTATTGGTATCAGCTGGCGGTGTCCGAGTTGCGCGGAGGAGGGGAGAAGTTATCGCGTCCGGCCAACCCCCGTGCCGTGCAATCCTTGGAACAAACGGTCTTGGAGCGCCCTGCCGACATTTTCTCCTGGGTGCTCCTAGCGCAGGAGTATGTTCGGGGAGAACAATGGCCGGAAGCCGCCCAAACCCTGGAGCAAGTAACCAAACTCCAGCCCGGCTACGCCCAAGGCTTTTACTTGCTGGGCGTGTCCTATGGGAAACTGGGGCGCGTGGCCGAGGCGGAAGCGGCCATCGCCCGCTGCCTGCAACTCGATTCCAAGCACGCTTCGGGGAACCTCTACCAAGGCTTGATCTTGGCCGAGCAAGGCGACTGGCGACAAGCGCGCGACCGATTCCGGGAAGTCACCCGCATCGACCCCCAAAAAGTGCAAGCCTGGCTACAACTTGCGAAAGCCGAAAAGCAGCTCAAACGGGAAAACCAAGCCAAACAAGCCTTCAATCGCTATCTGGAGCTGACGGGGGAGTGATCTTGGGCAACGGGCAACGGGCAATCGCCCCAATGTGACACACTTGTTGCAATGCGAGGTTTTACGAAAGTGGAGGAGCTTTGTATGAGGATGCGTCGGTTGCTGGAATACACCCAGCAACTGGTCAGCCCTAAACTACATCTACATAGTTACCTCATGATGAAGAAAACACTTCTCGCCTGCGTTGCGACCGGCCTCGTTCTGAGTGCTATCCCGACCCAGGCTGAACTCCCCGTCAGCCGCCGCGCTGGTATTCTCCCAGTCTCTCAGTCCACTGGCGCTGTGAGCTTGGTTTCAGTGCCTTATACAATTGAGCCCGATCGCTTTGATGTTGCTTCCGTTTCAGGATCAACGGTGACTACAGCATCCAGTGTGGGGACTTACACCAACCCAATTGCCCGCATTGTAGGTGGAACCGATGACGGAGCTATTTTCTCCGTTTCTTCTGCCTCTGGTACGAGTGTTGTTTTGGGTGATGCTCCTGCTTCAGACACCCTTGCGGTCGAGATTTACGAGCAGTGGACACTTGATACTCTTTTTGCCAACGGGGGAAGCTTCTCCGGAGCAGCCGCCTTCGGTG
The DNA here is from genome assembly GCA_039027815.1 of Verrucomicrobiota bacterium. Classification (NCBI taxonomy): domain Bacteria; kingdom Pseudomonadati; phylum Verrucomicrobiota; species Verrucomicrobiota bacterium. The sequence continues at coordinate 50,102 of JBCCJK010000016.1, read as the reverse complement.
GCGGAGATATACTCGGTCTTGTGAACAGTAGTGGAACTGACTTCGATCTTTTCTATTACAACACCACGAATAGTGAGTGGCGCACTGTGGCTGAAGTTGCGGCCGGTGGTACGATTGTTCCGCACAATCAAGGAATTCTCGTTCTGCCAGCAAGCGCCGATCCGGTGGTGGTTTCTGGTGTTGCTCGGTCCGGTGATCAGACTCCAACCTATCCCCTTGGTCAGGTTTCTGTAGTGAATTACCCGTTCGGCACGGCTTTCTCCTTCGCTGACTTGGACGTTTCTCAAATCAATGGAGCAGCCGCTTTCGGTGGTGGAGATATATTCCTTGTTCCGAATGCTGGCGGAACTGACTTTGATCAGTTTTACTACAATACAACAAGTGGTGAATTCCGCACTTCCGCTGAAGCTCCTGTAGTCGCTTCTGCCATCACATTTGCTGCGGGGGAAACTTTTGCAATCATTCCCGCTTCCAATCTTTCTTACAATTTCGAAGAAGGCTTCGCTGAGTAAGAGGCACGACTGATTTAAGATAGAATAAAGTAAACTTAATTGATATGAAAAAGACTGTTCTTTCCTTCCTGACTTGCGCTAGCCTAATGGCCGGAGCTAACGCAGCCACTTTCACCTTCACAAACGTCGATACAACTTTTCTCGATAGCGGAGGTTCTGCTCTAACTGGGCTAATGCAGTTTGGTTACTACTCATCTGCTGATCCTTCGGGATTCGATCCAGTTGCGGACTATACTGGATTCACGAGTCTCGTTGAGATAAGCTTTACCGGTGGAAGCGCGGATGCTACTAGCGTGGATAGTTCTGACCAAAACTGGGCTGCAGGAACTGGTAACCAAATTTACGCTTGGGCGCTTGAGACCGGGGACAATACCGGAGCGCTGGGCTCCTTGTTCACTTATGGCAACAATTGGTCAGATCCCAATGCCAGCTTCAGTGCTCTTGCTAACGAGGTGTTTGTTTATGATGACGCCAATACGGGTGCCCAATTCATCTACGACGCGGCACCAGACGCCAATATAGTTCAAGGTGTTCCCGAGCCTTCCACTGGCCTTCTTGCCTTCGCTGGCTTCGGTCTTTTTGCTCTCCGCCGCCGCCGCGCGTAAATCGCGCTGTGATGCTGTTTTGAGTCAATTCACTGACTTTTTACGAAAACCTTATTTTCCTAATGAAGAAACTTATTCTTTCGCTTCTGGGCGCCGCTTTGGTGAGCCCTGCTCTCGCCGACTTCGTGACGGTGACCGCCGACATCAGCACCGACACTCGTTGGACGCGCGACATTGTTTACATCCTCACGAGGACGATCTACGTTACCGATGCTGCCACTCTCACCATTGAGCCGGGCACGATTATTCGTGGTATCAATACCACACAGTCCGAGATCAACCTTGAGCCGGGTGCTCTTGTGATCCGTCGTGATGCCAAGATCATCGCGAACGGAACACCGGATGATCCCATCGTCTTCACTTCTATCGATGACACCAACGTTCCTGGCGGTTCTGCTACGGTTCCGACTTCGTTCCAGAACTCCTTGGGCACCACGCTTACCGCAGGCGTCGAATATGGCACCATCAGCTACTCCACCACTCCCGGTGGTAGCGCTGGCTCCAGCGCCTTCAACAGTCATGGCCTCTGGGGGGGGCTCATTGTTTTGGGGAACGCCCGTGTCGGTCAGTCCACAGCTCCTGGTTCCGGCCTTCCTGACGATGGTAGCACGGTCGATACGGCTCCTGTGGACGGTGTCTATGACAACCATGACGCCAACTTCGCGGACGGTGGTGTGGACTTGGGTGCGGATGGTCTTCCTGGTGGCAGTGATGAAAATGAAGACTCCGTGGTTCCCGGCGTGGGTTCTGATTTCATCGAAGGCATCGATCCTGTGACGCTTGCAGGTTCCGGCAAGGACAACTTCGGTGTCTACGGTGGCACGGATGACTCCGACAACTCTGGCACCATCGCTTTCGTATCCATCCGCTACGGTGGTTTCGAGCTGGGCGCAGCCAACGAGATCAACTCCTTCACCACGGGTGGCATGGGTGATTCCACGGTGGCTGAGTTCATCGAGTGCACATTCAACCAAGACGATGGCTTCGAGCCCTTCGGTGGCAAGTATGATACCCGTTTCTGGTTCTCCTTCTGGAATCTCGACGACGCGTTCGACGGTGACGAGGGTTGGCGCTCCTACAGCCAATTCTGGTATGGCGTTTCTCCAAACGTCAGCACGTATCCGACTTCTGGTTCTGGTTCCGGTGGTTCTCCGATCGAATGGGATGGTGCTGAGCCAAGTTCTGGTGATACGCTCCCAACCCTTACCGTTGAGCTGCACAATTTCACCTATCTGGATGCTGCTAGTGGTTCTACGATAGATGATGGTTCCGACGTCGAACTTAATAACTTCTACGTTGAAGGTCGTACGAATACGTTGAACGTAATCACCGGTGGTGATCCGAGCATTACCACAATTGATGCTGACAACTGGGGACTCGTGAATGTGAGTGCTGCTGACAGTGGTGGAAACTTGGACACAGCTACCAATGTGGTAGACTATGGGGATTTAGATTTCCAAGTGATTGATGGTATCAACTACAGAAATGGAGGGGTTCTCGATCCTCGCCTCCTAAGTGGTGCAACTTCTGCGATTGTGAACGGCACGGATCCCACGGGTCCTCAGTCGGTCACAGGAGCTGGCTACGAAGGCATCAGCCGTGACAACGACTTCAGCTTCGGCTGGACTCACCTCTCCGCACTTGGTGCTGGTCCCAGCACCAACATTGCTCGTCCTTCTCTTACCATTGGTGTAAGCGGCAGCAACCCAACCATCACTTGGACGGCAGTCGCCGGGCAAGGTGGACGCGACGTGCTCTATGTAGTGGAGCGCTCTCTCGAAGGTAAGGTTTGGACGCCGATCACTGGTGCTACCACTTATTCCGCTGGTTCCCAGACCGTTACCGACACTGGTGTGACCCTCACTGCGGGCACTCAGGTTCAGTATCGCGCCTACGCTCTTTGATCTTGAGAGTGTTGAAGAATGTTATGCAAAGGGGGGGCTCGCGAAGAGCCCCCCTTTTCTTGGCTAATCAGAATTTTCCTATGAAGAAACGGTTTTTTAGCGGGCTTCTGTGGTTGCTTTTCGTCAGCGTGGGAGCAGCGCAGCAAGAGCAGATTCTGAAGAGTCTGGAAGACCTGTTGGCCAGTGCCAAATCGGAGCAGATAGAAACCGGGAAGAAGAGGGCTGGATTGCCCTCCTCAACATGGGTTTCCTCTCCCGGCAGCCCCGGAGCTTTTCTTCACTTAGTGTATGAAGTGAGCACAGAGTTGCCGACAACTTCTTTTGAGAGGCCGGAGTTTCTCGTCGACGCCGGTCAACGTGCTCTGAGAGAAGGGACGACGCAGTTCGTCTGGGAGTGCCGCGAAGCGATTCCCTCCTTTCGGTCTCAACGCAGCTTACTCGATGCGATGATTGGGGGAGAGTTGACTCAGTATGATCCAGAAGCTGCTCGCAAATGGATGTTGGAAGTGAATCAACGGGCAAATGCCTTTCCCGTGCGGGATGTAGAGAAAGTGCAAGCGGAATTGGCTATAGGTTTTGCGAAACTAGGCGATTTCTCCTGGGGCGAGCAAGCCATAGCCGGGATGCGCGAGGAATATGCACTTTACCGTGCAGGATGTTGGATGGCTTTGGAGAGAGTGCGTCAAGGAGAGTGGGATACTGAGTTTCCCGACTATAGCTTGAGTGAGAATCGGCCATATATGCCGGAACGCAGTTTGCGTGCCCAGGCCCTCTTGGAGGCCGTGGAATGGGCTTTGGAGCAGGAGGAAAATGCAGAGGCTTTGCGCGAACGTATTCCGGTTTGGTTGGACGATGCCTTAAAAACGATTCAGAGCCATAAGGGTTCGCATCCGGAAATTCTGGCCAAGGGAAGCCTCGTGGCTTTATATGCACAGGAAGCCTTGGGCGAAGTGGCAGTGGATGCAGAAGCTTGGTTGTCTACCTATCGGGAGCTCATTCCCACGTTGAGTTCGCACAACGAAGTCACGTATCTCAGCGCCATCACTTGGCTGAAGGTCATGGAGAAGATCGGGCACTCCGTGGAAGTCCGTCGACAAGCGGTGGAGCGCCTGGAGAGTGCCTCGAGAGTGCTTGGTCGGGAGAAAGCGGATCGTGTGAAAGGGCTTTTGGCCATCGCCTACGCCAAGCTGGGCGATGAAGAAAAACGGGATGCCTTACTCCAGGAAGCACTTGTTTTGCTGCAGCAAATTTCAAATGAGCGGACTGTAAAAATTGGTCTCATCCAATTGTGTGTAGATATTGATAATTTCATGATTGAGCTGCCGGAGGATTTCCTGCAGCAAGTTCGCGCCTTCTCGGAATCGTTGTGAGTCCACGCCATCATGACAGCCAACATCTTGGCACGGCGTTCCTCCGCAGGAGAACGCTTTTGGGGACTTTGGCTTCGTTCGGACTGCTGTGGTTACTTCTTTTTCCGGTGAGTGCCTTTGCGCAAGTCGGCACGGTTCGTGGTCAGGTAATGGATGCGGATTTTGGTCAGCCTGTGCCTGATGCCCAGGTCAATCTGACGGATCGAGGAATATCGACGACGACTAACAATGAGGGCTTTTTTACATTTCCGAATTTGGAGCCCGGCTCGGCGGAGATTCAAGTGAGTCGCTCCGGCTTTGAGTCCAGCCGACGGCAGCAGGTGGCGGTGGGTTCTGGGCGCGTAACGGAAACCCGAATCACCATCACAGCGCAGGTATTGGAGTTTGATGAGTTTGTGGTTACGGGCGAGGATTTAGCGCAGACTGCGGGTGATGAAGCGCTGAAGATTCAAGCGCAGTTTGACGGGTTGGTGAACGTACTGGGCGAGGACTTTATCTCCAAATCGACCAAGGGCAATGTGGGCGAGCTTCTCACGCAGATCGTGGGGACTTCCACGGTGGACAGCCGTTTTGTCGTGGTACGTGGTCTGAGTGATCGTTACAATACGGTGTATCTCAATGGCCTGCGCATTCCCAGCTCAGACCCGGATCGTCGTGCGGTCAACGTGGATATTTTTCCTTCCTCGGTGGTGAGCAGTCTGAGCAATGCCAAGACTTTCTCGTCGGAAAATCCCGGTGAATCTACGGGGGGGCATATCAATATAGGCCTCAAGGGTGTGCCGAAAGAGAACTTCTTCAAAGCTTCTTGGGATTTGGAGGCGAACACGCTCACTCATGGGGCGTATGCCAGGGGGGTAAGCGCAGGTGGATTTCGCATTCCCTTCGATGGAGGTCTTGAGAGTCTAGATTTCCCGGGGAGTTTTTCGGATGTATCCGACGATGTCGGTTTGGGGACAGTTTCAAATCTTGACCCCAATTTTTCCTTCTCCGCGTCGGCCGGCCAAATTTTCCAATGGGATGATGCTGAGGCGGGTATTACGGGAGCGATACTTTATAAACGGCAAAATGAATTTCAAAACCTAGAGATAGGCCGCGCTGAATTTCGACCTGCCCAAGAAGAGAATGTTCTGCTCGAGCGCTATCGAGGTGTCTCGGGGACGCAGAGCGTGGAGTTGGGGATTCTCGTGGCGGGTGGTTTGCGCTTTGGAGATGATGACGAAATCAATGCTACGGTATTTTCCAATATCGTCACGGAGGTGGAATCCAATGTGAGCGCGGGGTTCAACGAGGAGCGCCCGGGCCTACTCATCACGGAGACGACGTTCCAGGGTTTTGACCCCGGCGCTTTGCGAGACTACGCCATTAACGAATCTCGTCTCCCCGGACAACGTCAACTGATCACCTATCAACTGGCTGGATCGCACGGCATTGAGCTTCCTGGTTTGGTCGATACGGGTAAGCTCGATTGGGCGGCTTCTTATTCGACTACGAGAGATTATGCTCCGGATCAGCAGTTTGCGGCCTATGCGTATCGGCGGGATCCGGGAGCTACAGGTCGCCGGCCGCGCCCTCCCCGTAATACCTTCCAACTGCCGGAAAACGACTTTGCCTTGCCTCTCTTTGAAAGAACTTGGCGAGACATACAGGACTCTGCCTTCAGCGTGGGAAGCAAGGTGGAATTTCCACTCATGAATCTTGGAAAAAAAACCGCGAATCTGAAGTTTGGTGGCTCTTTCGATAGTCTGGAGCGTGAGTTCACCTCACGCTCTTTTGAATACAATTTGGAGGCTCCCAACCCCTTCGTTACGCCTTCAGTGAGTTATCTTGAGTCGCTGGACTATTCCATCGAGAACATAGACTCCGTATTGGACATCGCGGATCCCGCTCGAACTACGACCCCTTTGCGGGAAGCGCATGGCTTTTTTGAGGATAACCCAAGTATCTTACGAGATGCCTTCGGGGGCTTGCAAGAATACAGCGCAACGGAGTCTATTTTGAGCTTTTTTACGGCAGTGGATTTTCCTGTAACCCAGAAATTCGATGTCGCTTTCGGAGCGCGTATGGAGTTGACGGACATTACCGTTCGCCCCGGCATTGATATTGATGCGATTCGGAGCTCGACGTTTCCGCTTTTGGCCAATGCGCTGCTTTTTAACCCGGCAACAGCTGTATTGAGGGATGAATCCGTGCTTTCGCAACCCACTACCACCAACCAGGCGGACATTCTCCCTTCCTTCACGGGCAACTGGGAATTTGCGGAAAACATGAGTGTGCGGGCGGCTCTGTCTCGCACAATCGCGCGACCTACATTTAAGGAAATCGCACCTGCTGTGACCCGGCAGGAAGGGGATAACACGCTCTTTATTGGAAACCCGGATTTGGAGATCTCGTCTGCCACAAATTTGGACGTGCGCTTGGAGTGGCTCCCCCGTCCTGGCGATACGTTGGCTATCAGTGGATTCACCAAGTTGATTGATCGACCAATTGAGCTGGCGCGGGCTTCCTTGGGACAAATTGATTTTGAATCTGCCATTAACGAGAACTCTGCGCGTGTCTATGGACTCGAAGTGGAAATTCAAAATAAGCTGGATTGGGCGAATCCGGTTCTAGAGAATGTGAGTGTGGGATTCAACTACGCCTTTATCCGCTCTTTCGTGCAGTTGGAGGAGCGCAACGAACGAAGCCGGACCGGAGCTGGTCTCTCTGCTATTCGTCCTTTGCAAGGCCAGCCGGATTCCATCATCAATTTCAACATCACGTACGACAATGCGGATTACGGGCTGAATGCTGGTTTTTTTCTGAACGTCGTGGGCAACACGCTTGCTATAGCGGGAGGAAGCCAGTTCAACGCTCTCGGGTCTGCGGAAGGTTTTGTGGATGACGTCACGCAAAGACCTTTCACTTCGCTCGACTTTTCCATCGGAAAACGCATCGCTTCGAATTGGGAGCTGGGCTTCGAGGTTTCCAATATCACCGATAGCGTATTGCGACGCGAGTATGCTTCTGACGCCACTCTTTTCAGCGAAGTTCAACGAGGTGTGACCTACAAGGTGGGCCTCAAGGGCAGCTGGTAAATCTTTCCACGAATAGCCGATATCCATGAAGAAGAACGAATACCATTATTCCGCCAAGATGATCACTCTGGTGGGGTCTCTGCTGCTGGCAATGACGGGAGGAGTCGCCCACGCTCAGGAGGAAGCGACTGCCGTCCGGGTGGAACAGGTCAAGACCCTGCTGGAGAAATTCTACGAGACCCAACGCTTGATCTCCGAGGAGGAGTCCAATTGGCAGATGGAGAAAGAGACGCTGGCCAGTCGGATCGAGCTGCTGCAAACGCAGATCGACAGCCTGCAGGAGAAAATCACGGAGGCGGAAGAGACGACTACCGAAGCCGATAAGGACAAGGCCAAGCTCAGCGAAGAGAATGAGGAGTTGGGGCAATTGGCGTCGATGCAGGAAGAGCGAATCGTGGAATTCGAAGCCCGCGTCCGCGAGTTGCGGGAACGACTTCCCAAAGGCTTGCAGGTCAGCACCAATTCCCTTTTTGAAAAGCTTCCCGCCGAGGACGCGGAAATGGTGGAGGCTAGTCTGGGGCAGCGCTTTGCGACCGTCTTGGGCATTCTGGACGGAATCAACCAATACAACAACGGCGTCTGGTTGCTGAACGAGGAGCGGAAGACCGCCGATGGCAAGGTCGCCGAAGTCCGTGTGGCTTACTTCGGTCTCGCGGAAGCCTACTATGCCGGCAAGGGCGAGGCTGCGAGTGCCGCAGGCTATGGCTACGCGGGCGAAGATGGCTGGGTGTGGATCTATCAGCCCGAGATTTCCGATCGCGTGAACGATATGATCGACATGTATGAGCAGACCAAGACGGCAACTTTCCTGGAGCTGCCGATGCAAGTGAAATGAGCCTTCGACCTACCGAAACCATGAACACCATTCCACGAATTCTATGGGCTTCACTCCTTGTCCTCGGGACGGGCATGAGCGGGCTCGCGCAGGAAAAAGCTTCGCTCGATACGGTGGTCTCCCGCCTGGAGAATCGCATGGCCCAAGCGACCGAGCAGTTGGCCGAAGTCCGCAAGCAGATCCAAACCGAACGCGCCCCACTCGCCGAGCAGCGCAACGCGCTGGAGAACGATCTCATCAAGGTCCGCAAGGAATATGATGAAGTGCTCTCCGTGCGGAGCGCCCGCGAGCTGGATGTCAGCAACATGGAGCGCCAGATCGGCGATAAGAAAAAGCAGAATCAGTTCCTCATGGATCTGATCGACGAATACACCCGTGCGCTGGAAAACAGTCTCCACATTTCGGAGAGTCAGCGCTACGGCAATCGCCTCAGCGAGCTTCGCTTGACGGCCGAGAATCCTAATCACTCGCTGGAGAATCAGTTCCTTGCGCGCTTTTCCATCGTCGATCTCTCCACCAACCGGATCGATGACAACATTGGCGGTGCGATCTTCCAAGGCACCGCCAAGAACCCGGACGGGCTCATTGGCGAGGGCAAGTTTCTCCTCCTCGGTCCCACTGTTTACTTTGCGGGAGAGAATGACAGCTTTGTGGGTCTCGTCGATGCGCAACCCGGCTCGAATGAGCCCGCTATTACGGCCATTCCGGAAGGCATCGACATCAGCGGTGTGTCCCAGGTCGCCAATACGGGGGCTGGCAGCCTGCCGCTTGACATTACGCTCGGCACGGCCATCCGCGTAATCGAGACCCAAGGGACGATCTGGGAGGAAATCAAAATCGGGGGTGCCGTCATGGTGCCCTTGTTGGGTCTGGCCGGGGCTTCTCTGCTGATTGCCCTCATCAAGTGGTTCCAGATGTCTCGCATCAAGCGCATTCCCTACAAACGCTTCGACTTCATGATGCGCCATCTCAATGAGGGTCGCGATGCCGAAGCTCGTGCCATTGCCGAAAAGACCAAAGGCCCCATCGGCGAGATGCTGGAAGAAGGCGTGGCCCATGCGCACCAACCTCGCGGCCTCATCGAGGAAGTGCTCTACGAGCAAGTCCTGCGCGCCAAGGCCAACCTCAACAGCCTTCTTCCCTTCATCAAAATCACCGCTGCCGCTGCGCCGCTGCTGGGTCTCTTGGGAACGGTGTCCGGGATGATCAATACCTTCCGCTTGATCACGCTCTTCGGAACGGGCGATGCCTCCAAGTTCGCGAGCGGGATTTCCGAAGCGCTCATCACGACCAAGTGGGGTCTCATCGTGGCGATTCCGTCGCTCCTGCTGGCCGCCTACCTCACGCGCAAGGCCAAGGGCATCGTGGACGATATGGAGAAGCTGGGCATCCGCTTCATGAACCATCTCTCTCCTGACATGGAGAAGAAGCCGAGTCCGGACAACGACTCCGCGGACGACGGTGAGCCGGAGCCGCAAACGCCTCCCTTCAAGCCCATTCCGCCCAAGGGCGATGACCCGCTACCCGGCGGCGCTCCTGCCAATGCCTGAGTTGCTTTGATAGCACGCCCATGATCGATCTCCTTCCAGCCTTCTTCGCCAAGTTCAGCTTTTCGGCTCCCGACAAGTTGTGGGCGGATGGCACCGATCTCTGGGCCAAGGGCGGCTGGGCCATGATCCCGCTCGCCCTCACGGGGCTGCTGCTTTACTTCACGGCCGCCAAGGTCCGGCTGACTCTACTGCGCAAGAACTTCCGCAGCAAGCAATGGAAGAAGCAGGCGCATGAACGCCGCGAAGCCAAGGGCAAGTCCTTCAAGGAGGACAAGGAAGACGCGCGCGTGGCCAAGGAGTATCTTGCCTACCGGGGTATCGAGATTCACGAGGATCCCAGCTTGGAGGAAATGGCAGCCGCCTTCGACCAACTCCGTTCCGAGGAATTGCCCTCCATTGAAGCGGACCTCAAGTTCGTCAAGATTGCGATGGCCGCTGCTCCGCTTTGGGGATTGTTGGGAACCGTCACGGGTATGCTGGCTACGTTCGCCGCGCTCGCCGGTGGGGGAGGGGATCAGGCCATCGACAGCATTGCCAAGGGCATTTCCGAAGCGCTTATCACGACGCAGACCGGCTTGGCCGTCGCGCTGCCGGGCTACTTTCTCTATTTCTATCTCTCGCAGCAGCGGGATCGTTTTGTGGCCTTCATTGCGCACTTGGAGTCCGAGTGGACCCAGCGTCAGCTTCGCAAGCAGAAGAGAAGGCAGGAACATCAGGAAGGGAGGGCTGCGTAAATGAAGCGTTTTGGAGCCAGTGGGCCGGAAGAGGACGATACCGAGGTCGATATCTCGCCGCTCATCGACTGCGTGTTCATCCTGCTGATTTTCTTCATCGTGACGACGGTTTTCGTGAAGATGCCGGACGCCGATGTGAGCCAGCCGGTTTCGCTCAGCCTCGAGCAGTTGGAGAAGGAAAGCATCTTTTTCGCCGTCACCGCCGAGGGCAACATTGTCTATGGCGGCGACAACGTGGGCTTGAGCGGCGTGCGCCAGATTGTGAAGCGCATGACGAAGAAGGACGAGAACCTGCCGGTGGTCATCAAGGCCGATGCCGGAGCGCCTTACGGTTTGGTGACCAAGGTGCAGGATGAGGCCAATCTCGGCGGAGCCATGAAGGTGAGCTTCGCCATGTCCAAGAATTAGAGAACGATGGACGTCCGCAGACCTGAAAGCCGCAAGAAGATAGTGCGCATGGCCGACAACGGGCTCGCGATCATTCTAGGCGTGGTGCTGCTCTTGCTCGTCTTTCTCGTGTTGCCGCTTCTGCAGAGCATCATCCAGCAGGAGGAGGAATTGGTGGAAGTCATCGATACCACGGTCATTGATCCACCCCCTCCGCCACCGGAGTTGGAGGAGCCCGAACCGCCCGAGCCCGAAGACACGCCTCCACCGCCACCTCCCGCAGACCTGGCATCCGTGGCGCCCACCCTGCCCAGCCTGGATGGGGCTGCGGGAGCAGGAACGGTGGCGATTGATTTGGGGATCGACTTTGGGAACGTCGGCGGAGCGCTCGTCGCGCAACAACTCAACGAAACCCAACCCCGACCGGTCTCCCAGCCTTCGCCCGCCTACCCGCCGGATCTGTATCGCAAGGGCATCACCGGCACCGTAAAGATCAGCGCGGTGGTCACGGCTCAGGGACGTGTATCCAACGCGCAAGTCGTTGATTCCCCCCATCCCGGCCTCAGCAAGGCCGCGCTCGATGCCGTCCGCCAGTGGCGCTACCAGGCGGGCACGCGTGGCGACCAAAAGGTCAGCATGAAAGTCCTCATCCCCGTTAAATTCGGCGCCTGATTTCCCCTTTCCGAACATCGCAATCCGCAGTCCATCATGAAACGCATCCTACTTTTACTGCTTGCTCTCTGCCCCGGCTTCCTCGGCGCGCAGGACTCCGTCATCCGGTCGCTCTTCCAGGACCCCGCTTTTCAGAAACGCCTGGCTTACAGCTTCGCCATCAACACGGAAATCGAGCCCGTGATCCAATCAGCGGAACTCCAGCAGGACTACACCGCTCTCGCGCAGATGGCGGGCAGCGATCCCGCGCGAGCGGCGGGTTTGCTCAAGCAGATCGTGGCCGATGAGAGCGCGAGCGCGCAGTTCAACACGCTTCTCGGCAATATCTACTTCCAAGCCGACAAGAAGAAGGAAGCCGCAGCGCAGTTTCTCATCGCGATCAAGAAATTCCCCAACTTCCTCCGCGCCCACCAGAGCTTGGCCGTCATTTATCTTCAGGCGAATCGTCCGGAGCAGGCCAAGGAGCATTTCACCCGGGTCGTCGAACTCGGTGGTGCCAGCGGCGACATCTACGGCCTTCTGGGCGCGGTTTACACGCAACTCGAGGACTGGGTGGCCGCCGAAACCGCCTTCCGCAACGCCGTCATGCTCCTGCCCAGGCAGAAGCAGTGGAAGCTCGGTCTGGTGCAAGCTCTCTTCGCGCAGCAACGCTTCCAGGAGGCCGCCAATCTTCTGCAGCCTTTGATCGAAAACCACCCGGACGAGGAGCAGTATTGGACGCTGCAAGCGACGGCCTACCTCGGCCAACAGGAGTATCTCAAAGCCGCAGGCAACTACGAAATCCTCGCCGGACTTGGCAAGGCCACGCCGGAAATGCTCACGACGCTCGCCGACATCTACGTCAACGAAGACCTCAACAGCCTCGCGGCGGAAACCTACGTGCGCGCCTACGAAAGCTCCCCGGGGACCGGCGTGGAAACGTCCCTGCGAGCGGCGGAAATCCTCATGCAGAAGAAGGCCTTGCCCGAGGCCCATACCCTTTTGTCGAAAGCGCAGTCCACGGCGGGCGATGCCTTGGCGACGGAGGACAAGGTGCGTTTGCTCAAGCTGGAGGCGAAAGTCGCCTTCGCGGAAGATCCGCAGAGCGTGGAAGGTCGCGAAAAGCTGGAGCAGGTCGTGAATGTCTACGATCCGCTCGATGGCGACGCCTTCATCCTGCTCGGCCAATACTACGAGCGCACGCCGGACGCGGAGGGCAAGCCACAGAACGAGCTGGCTATGGAAATGTATAAGGATGCGGCTGAAGACGAGGAGATGCTTCCGCTAGCCAACTTCCGCCACGCTCAGCTGATCCAGCGCATCTATCCCAAGGACCTGTCGCGCATCCGCGAAGCCATTACCCTGCTGAAAGCGGCGCAATCCATGAAGGAAAGCGACAAGGTGGGCGACTACCTCGAAGATCTGGAGCGCTACGCGAAATCGCTCGGTTCCTGAATCCAATCTACCAAAGCCATGGGACGTTTCCGCTCCGCTTCCGAAGATGACCCTGATGAAGCGGTTGATATTTCACCGCTCATTGATTGCGTCTTCATCCTGCTGATCTTCTTCATCGTGACCACGACCTTCGTGGACGAAAGCGGCTTCGGCGCGGACCGGCCTACTTCCACGCCGAGCAGCGCGGAAAGTGATTCCGAGGACGAGCCTGTGATCTTCAAAGTCATGGCCGACGGCCGTATTTTTGAGAGTGATCTCAAGATTCCTTTCTCCAGCATCCGTCCCATCGTAGCCAACAAGTTGGCGAAGGATAATGAGGCAAAAATCGTCGTCATGGCCGCGCCGGATGCCTCGTTTGGTGCGGCGGCGCGGATCGTCGATGAAGTCCGCCTGGCGGGTGGCAAGCCGGTCTTTGCCGACCTGCGATAAGTCGCCTTGCGCCAGGTTCTGGTCATGGGGAAATGGGAAACGGCTCCGCTGTATCATTTGGCGTAAGCGGCAGTGCTGGCGGCGGTTGTGGTGGGGCGACCACGGTTGCCGGTTCCGGGTCGTTGCTATCGATAGTGACTGGCGCTCTAGAAAAATGACTTGAATCCGTCGAGGAAGTCCTCACCCTCCGGAGTTCTTGTGACAAAAATGTCACAAGAAGGGGCGATGCTTTTCTGGTGAAGTCGGGTCAACTTTTCAACACAACGCATCCATACCTAATGACACGATCCACAATCAAAACACTTCTCTCCGGTGCCGGGGCTGCCGCTTTGCTGGCGGGCAGTTCGCTCTTCGCTGGTGAATCGGCGACGCCCGTCGTTGACGAACCCGATCCTATCAAGCCTTGGACCTTCTCTGATCTCTTCGATAAGAAGTATTTTTACAAGAGCGAGGACGGCTTCATCCGTGGCGCTCGATTCCTCGGTCGCTACCAAGGCCAGTGGATCAGCAACCAGGAGGAAATCGGCGGTAGCGTGAACAACGGCTACCATGAATTCCAACACCGCCGGTTCCGTTTGGGCTTTGAAGTCGAGATGGACTACGGCCTGACCTTCTACATCGAGTCGAATGTCGCCGACGTCACCAACCTCACGAGTGACCGCTTCATCAACGACCACAATGACCTCTATCTCGAATGGGAGCCGAACGACGATTTCCTCCTTCGCCTCGGGAAACAAAAGCAGAACTTCACCCTCGAGGATGCCGAGTCCTCCAAGCGAATCAAAACCGTCGAGCGTTCCGCCATTGTCAACGAAACCTCCCAAGCCCGTCCTTGGGGCCTGGTGTCAGAAATCCAGACCGGCGACTTCCGTCACGAAGTCGGAGGCTGGCTCTATGGCGGACATGCCTCGGATCCGAACTGGATCGATTTCCAATCCAATGTGGGATTCTCCTACAATGTGTATTACTCCCTAAGCGATTCCACCACGCTTCACTTTGACTATGTCTACGCGGACAATGCCGGGGGATCGAGCGGTTCCGAGGGACAGGCCGCGGTTGGCTTTGGCCCGCTCTACCAGCACTCCTTCGCCATCGGAGCCGAGTTTGAGAAGGACAAGTTCCAGCTGATTTCGGACATCATCTTGGCCGCCAATCGGGAAGGGCAGTCCGGGCAACTGGGCGCAGCCAGCATCCAGCCCGGAAACGATACCTGGGGCTTCTACGTTCTTCCGAGCTACGACATCACTGATAAGCTGGAAGTGGTCGGCCGTTATGCCTACATGGCCGAGGGACGCGAGCACCATTCCCAGCGGTGGGGTTCCTCCACCCGCACCACCGTCGAGGACTACCACACCTTCTACGCTGGCCTGCAGTATTTCATCTTCGGGGAGAAGTTGAAGCTCCAGGGTGGCTATGAGTATGCTACCGGCAATCTCTTCGGGACGGATACCGATATCAACAACGGCACCTGGCAGTTTGGGATTCGCACCTATTGGTAAGCTACTCCTTTTCACGCAAGGAGATGGAATTCTCCGGCTTCTGGAAGGCGGGACTTCGGTCCCGCCTTTTTCCGGTTTTTTGCGAGATTTCGAACCCTCGGTGTGCTGCTTTGGCTTTGGTGATCGGCACTGGGAAAAGGAGGCCTTTCTAGTGACAAAAATGTCACATCTTCCTCCCTAGTAGTTGCACGCCTGTTACGCTACCTGATCTGTAGCTGGATCGAATCGGGCCCGATGTCATCAAAGCACAGCTAAGCTCGATGCCCTCAAGGTTCAAAATACCAAATCATCATGAAAATCGCAGTTCTCAGTATCACCGTCACCACCATCGCGGCTCTTCCCGCCTTGGCGGCTGATTCCCACCTCGACCCCGACCTGCCCACCTACGGTGCCGTCAGCGGGGTTTCTGGCAATCTCAACTCGATCGGCTCCGACACGCTGAACAATCTCAACACCTTCTGGGCCGAGGCGTTCAAAAAGCATTACCCTAACGTCAACATCCAGATTGAGGGCAAGGGGTCCTCGACTGCTCCCCCGGCCCTCATCCAAGGCCTCTCCCAGCTCGGCCCCATGAGCCGCGAGATGAAGGAGACGGAGATCGATGAATTCGAGGCCAAGTTTGCTTACAAGCCGACCTGCGTCCAAGTGGCCATCGATGCCCTGGCGGTCTACGCCCACAAGGACAACCCCATCGAAGGGCTGACCTTCCAGCAGATCGACTCCATCTTTTCTTCGACCCGCAAGCGCGGCGGCGAAGACATCAGCGATTGGGGTGCCGTCGGCTTGGAAGACTGGGCTGGACGCCAAATCTCCCTCTTCGGGCGCAACTCCGCCTCCGGTACCTACGGCACCTTCCAAAAGAAGGCCCTTTTGAAAGGGGACTACAAACCAAGCGTGAAGGAGCAGCCGGGCTCCTCCGCCGTCATCCAAGGCGTCGGCGCTGATCTGTATGCGCTTGGCTACTCCGGCATCGGCTACCGCACTTCTACAGTTCGCGCCCTTGCCGTGGGGGGAGAGGACGGGGTGCTTTACGAGCCGAGCTATGCCAATGCCCTCTCGGGAGACTACCCCATGGCCCGCTTTTTGAACATCTACGTGAACAAGAAGCCCGGTCAGCCGCTCGACAAGCTGACGCTCGAATACCTGAAGTTCGTCTTGTCGAAAGAGGGCCAGCAAATCGTTGAAAAAGACGGCTACTACCCGATCCCGGCTGTCCTCGCCGAGCAGATCATCAGTTCCCTCGAGAACTGAGCGGAAAATTAATCCATTGGGGCCGCGAGAGGCGCTTGCCACTCTCTCAGGGGGGTGGCAGGCTCGTGCGGCCCGTTTGGGTGTCAGCCTCTTTTCCTCTCACATTTGCGATCTCTCCCATGCCGGGATCTTCTCAGCCCAGTCCCGACCCCCAGCGCTTCGAGGTAGCGGGCAAAACCCTCTTTTTCGACCGCTTCATGGGCTGGTTCATCCGCTTCGGCGGGATTGCCGTCATCCTGGCGGTCATTGGCATCTTTCTCTTCATTGCCAAGGAGGTGGTGCCCCTTTTTCAGTCGCCCGAGGTGGAAGAGTCCGGGACCATTGCGATCCAGCAAGCGCCTCCCGTCCTCGGGGTGGATGAGTGGGGAGAGATGCCTTTTTTCTACACCGGGGGAGAGGCTGTCACCTTCGTCAATTTTGAGGACGACCAAGTCAAAAGCTTGCCGGTCCCCGGGCTGGAAGGGCTCCTCCCGACCGCCTACGCCTTCGACACCGTCCACCAGCGGGTGGTGTTCGGTCTGGCCGATGGCCGGGTCGGCTCGTTTCTGGTTCGTTATCTGCGCCAGTTCAATGACGACTTGAGTGATTCCTGGCTCGAGCCGGAAATTGTAGCCGAGCCGATTTTTCAAGTGCAGCACGGCGAAGGGCCGGTCACCTCCGTCAGCTATGGCGATGCCAGCGATCCCGAGGATCCCAACGGGGCCCGGCTGATTGTGGTGAAGCGCGGCCAGGGGGCCGATTCCACGGTCTCCGTCCTCAAGCTGATGATGAAAAAGGGGCTGATTGGCGCGGCCAAGCTGACGCTCTTGGGGCAATCCGACCTCACTTCTGAACTGAGCGGGGTGCCGAGCTTCGTGCGCGCTTCCTCGAATGGTTCTATGATCCTGGTGGGTTGTCAGGGGGGAGGGATCGACTACTTCGCTCGCGATCTTTTAGAAGTGAACAAGGTGCAAACCTTTCAACCCTTCGCGGCTCAGGTGCCCCGACAAGTCGATCTCCTCTACGGCGGTGTCTCCCTCATCTTGACCTCCCAGGAGGGGCGGCAGGAGCAGTGGAGCCTTTTTCGCGAGACCGAAGAGGCTGCCCGCACCTTTGGCCTCGTCAAAACCTTCCCCGACCTGCCGCGAGGGCCGGTCGTCTTCTCCAATAGCCTGCGGAATCGGAGCTTCCTGGCCGGGGCGGGCCGCTACCTCTCCCTGCGTTACAGCACCTCGGGAGACGTCCGCTGGGAGCAGGAAGTGGCTTACCGCCCCGTCGCGGGCATCATCGATGGGAAATCCCGGCACCTGATCGTGGCTGGGGATGACGGCGCGGTGCATCGCTACCTGGTGGAGGACCCCCATCCGGAGGCGAGCGTTCGGGCTTTTTTTGGCAAGGTCTGGTATGAGGGCGGGGCCGAGGCCAAGTTCCAATGGCAATCGACCGGTGGCTCAAGCGATTTCGAGCCCAAGCTTTCCCTCATGCCGCTCATCTTCGGCTCGCTCAAAGGGACCTTTTACGCCCTGCTCTTTTCCATCCCGGTGGCGCTCTTGGCGGCCGTCTTTTCGGCGGCTTTCCTGCCGCTCTCGGTCAAGCGTGTCATCAAGCCCATGATGGAGATCATGGCCTCCCTGCCCTCCGTCGTCTTGGGCTTCCTGGCTGCCTTTTGGCTGGCCCCGGTTCTCCAATACCGGGTGCCCTCGGTGCTCTTGCTCCTTCTTCTGGTGCCCAGCAGCGTCTTCCTGGTGGGCTATGCTTGGAGCACCTTGCCGGTGGCCCTGCGGAACCGTTTCCACGGTGGGCAGGAGTGGATGCTGGTCTTGCCGGTCATGGCGCTCTTTGGCTGGCTGGGCTGGATCTTGGGCCCCGTTTTGGAGGGCTGGCTTTTTGTTTACACCGATCCCCAGACTGGCCAGCGGATCGCTGACTTCACCATGTGGTGGCCCCAGGCCACGGGCTTGGATTTCCAGCAGCGCAATAGCTTGGTGGTGGGCTTCATGATGGGCTTTGCCGTTATTCCGGTCATTTTCACGATCGCGGAGGATGCCTTGTCGAATGTCCCCAAATCGCTGACAGCTGCCTCGGCCGCGCTCGGGGCCAATCGCTGGCAGGTGGTCTGGACCATCATGCTCCCCGTCGCCTCCTCGGGCATTTTCTCAGCCCTCATGATCGGCTTCGGCCGGGCCGTGGGGGAAACCATGATCCTGGTGATGGCGGCCGGCGGCACCCCGCTCATGGAGGGAAACATTTTCAACGGCATGCGTACCTTGGCCGCCAACATCGCGATCGAGCTGCCGGAGGCGGCGGTCGGCTCCACCCACTACCGCACCCTCTTTCTCAGCGCGGTGGTGCTCTTCCTTTTGACCTCCGTCATGAACACCATCGCCGAGGTCCTCCGCCAGCGTCTCCGCGAACGCAATCAGATCGTCTGAACCCGTATGAGCCCCTCTTCTCCCCCCTCAGACAACCAGTTCGTCGGCACCGGGCGCTCCAGCAAGGGAGAGCCCTGGATCTGGCTGACGGCTGGTGGCTTGTCGCTCGGGATTCTCATGGTGATCGCCCTTCTCAGCCTGATCCTGGCAAAGGGAGTGGCCTCTTTTTGGCCGCGTCAGATTGTGGTCTTGCAGGTCGAGACGAGAGACGGACTGGCTCCGATGGCAGGCTACCTGACCGAGCGCTCCGAACGCTTGCAGGAGGGCGGCGGACGGGTCCCGCAAATTCAGATTTTCCGAGGCAACAAGGATCTCTACGGCGAGTCCTTCGTCTACCTCGACCAAGAGCAAGTCCGAGAGCAAGAAGTCGCGCCCGGCTACATGCTGGTGGAGCGGACCGAATACGGCCCCGCCATTCTCCAGCCGGTCCAGCTCGTGACCCCCGCCGGCGTGCAGCGAGCGGGGGACGAAGCCTTCGAAGAGGCGCTTCGCGCTATGATTTCCCTGAACCAGGAAGTGCGCGAGGAGACCCGGCACATTGAGCGCAAGCTCATCGGGGCCAACGCCCGGGCCATCCAGGAGATCGAGGTCGATCTCCGAGTGGGAAAAATCGATCCCGCTCAGGCCGCCGAGAAAAAAGCCAAGCTGGAGAAAGAATTCGCCAGGCTGCAAGCGGCCGCCGCCGAAGTCCGCTCGCGTATCCAAGGCTACCAATTTGAGGGCGAGACCGCGGAGGGCCGGGTCGTCACCTTGCAGGGGAGCCAACTGCTTGGCTTCTTCCAGCCAAATGATCGCAATTGGTTCGAGCGGCTCTGGGAGATGCTCTGCCGCATGGGGCGGTTCTTGGTCGAGGAGCCCCGGGAAGCCAACACCGAGGGAGGCGTCTACCCGGCCATCTTCGGCACGGTCGTGATGACCTTGGCGATGACCTTTTTCGTGACGCCCTTGGGAGTGATCGCGGCCATCTACTTGCGGGAGTATGCCAAGCAGGGGACGCTGGTCCGCATTGTTCGCATCTGCGTCAACAACTTGGCTGGGGTCCCCTCCATCGTCTTCGGGGTCTTTGGGCTGGCCTTCTTTGTCTACTTCGTGGGGGCGAGCCTCGATGAGCTGTTCTACGCGGACAAGCTCCCCACGCCGACCTTTGGCACGCCCGGAATTCTTTGGGCCTCTCTCACGCTGGCGCTTTTGACCTTGCCGGTCGTGATCGTGGCCACGGAGGAAGCGCTCTCGGCCGTCCCGCGCGGCGTGCGGGAAGCGGCGCTCGCTTGTGGGGCCTCCAAGTGGCAGACCATCCAGCGGATTGTCATCCCGGCCTCTCTCCCGGGCATCATGACCGGTATCATCCTGGCGATGGCGCGGGGGGCGGGGGAGGTGGCGCCCCTCATGCTGGTGGGCGCGGTCAAGCTGGCCCCTTCCTTGCCCATCGATGACATTGCGCCCTTCGTCCACGCGGAGCGCAAGTTCATGCATCTGGGCTTCCACATCTACGATCTGGGCTTCCAATCGCCCGATGCCGAAGCGGCCAAGCCCATCGTCTACGCCACAGCCCTGCTGCTCATTCTCCTGGTGCTGGTGCTGAACCTGACCGCCATTCTCATCCGCAATCGCCTGAAAAAGCGCTTTGCCGTCAGTCAGTTCTGAGCCATGCCCGTCCTCGCCGCCCCAGCCCGCCCTGACTTCATCCATGTGGAGGATTTCCACTTTTGGTATGGAGAGAAGCAGGTGCTTTTCGATATCTCGATGGAGGTCCCGGAGCAACAAGTCACCGCCCTCATCGGCCCCTCCGGTTGTGGCAAGTCCACGCTGCTCCGCAACATGAACCGCATGAACGACCTGGTGGACGGGGCTCGGCACCAGGGAGACATCCGCCTGAATGGCACCAGTTTGTATGACCCCGACGTCGAGGTCATCTCGCTGCGCAAGCGGGTCGGGATGGTCTTCCAAAAATACAATCCCTTTGCCAAGTCCATCTACGAAAACGTCGTCTTCAGCCTCCGGGTGGCGGGCCGCGGCAAGCGGGCCGAGCTGGACGAGGTCGTGGAGCGCTCTCTCCGAGCGGCCGCCCTTTGGGAGGAAGTCAAAGACCGGCTGCACGACTCCGCCTTCGGCCTGTCGGGCGGGCAGCAACAGCGGCTTTGCATCGCCCGCGCCATTGCCAATCAGCCCGAGATTCTGCTGATGGACGAGCCTTGCGCGGCCCTCGATCCCTTGGCCACCCTCAAGATCGAGGAGTTGATCACCAAGCTGAAAGAGCAGTTCACCATCGTCATCGTGACCCATAATATGGAGCAAGCTGCCCGCTGCTCAGATCGCACCGCCTTTCTTTACCTTGGCCAGCTCATCGAGTATCGGAAAACGCTCTCGCTCTTCGAAAACCCCCAGAAAGAAGAAACCGAGGCCTACATCACGGGCCGTTTTAGTTGATCCGCGTCTTCCTCACCTCCCGCTCGACACCCTCATGTGGAATGCCTCCTCTCCCGCGCCCCCCCTTCCCCAAGAGGGCAAGTCGTCCCCGCCGACCCAGGAGAAGCCGAGTGGGGATTCCCCGGCCGTCCCGGTCCTTCCCGATCCGCTGATCCAGATCGAGTGTCGGGAAGTCGATTTCTCTTACGGCGATTCCCTCGCACTCAAAGGGATTGATCTCAAGATCGCTCGCAAGGAGGTCACGGCGCTCATCGGACCTTCCGGCTGCGGTAAATCGACTCTCCTTCGCTCCTTCAACCGGATGAATGACCTCGTTCCCGGGGCCCAGGTCTCGCGCGGGGGCATTTGGATCGATGGGGTGGAGATCCACAGTCCGGAGGTCGATAGCGTTGAGCTGCGCCGCCGGGTTGGCATGGTCTTCCAGAAGTCCAATCCCTTTCCTCGCTCCATCTACGAAAACGTCTCCTACGGCCCGCGGATTTTAGGGGAACGGGACAAGGACCAGCTGGAGGCCAAGGTGGAGAAGGCGCTTCGAGGTGCCGCCTTATGGGACGAGGTGAAAGACCGCCTGCATGAGAGCGCCTACGGACTTTCTGGTGGCCAGCAGCAGCGGCTTTGCATCGCGCGCACCATGGCGGTCGATCCGGAAATCATCTTGATGGATGAGCCCTGTTCCGCGCTCGATCCCATCGCCTCGGCTCGGGTCGAAGAACTCATCCTTCAACTCAAGCAAGACTTCACCCTGGTGGTGGTGACCCACAATATGCAGCAGGCCAGCCGCATCTCGGACAAGACGGCCTTCTTCTATCTGGGAGAGTTGGTGGAGTTCGATGTGACCTCCAAGATTTTCACCAACCCGACTCAAGCCCGGACCGAACAATACATCACAGGCCGCTTTGGCTGAGCCCTCGGGCGCTCCCACCACCCGCAGGCCTCCTTCCCTGTCCTGACTCATGCAAAACTCGCACATCCTTCGGGATTTCAATGCCGCCATCACCTCCCTCCGAGAAGAGGTCCTGACCATGGCGCAGCAAAGCCGTCACAATCTGGCCCGCGCGGTGGAAGCGCTTCTCACTCGCGATATCGATTTGGCGAACACCGTGATCGGGGATGACAATGAGGTCGATGACATGGAGCGCAGCGTAGATCGCCTCGGCCTGGACACTCTGGTCCGCTTTCACCCGATGGCGGGGGACCTCCGGCTGGTCCTTTCCTCGATGAAGATTTCCGTCAATCTCGAGCGGATCTCGGATAACGCCACCACCATCGCCAAACGAGCCCGCAAGCTGGCCCGCCGGGAAGAACTCCCGGACCGCATCCTCATCGAACCGGTCTACCAACTGGCCGACCATCTCCTCGGCGATGCCATCCGGGCCTACAGCGAGCACGATCCCGAACTGGCCCTCGGCCTTCACGATCGGGACCGCAAACTCAACAAGCTGCACAAAACCGTGACCGCCAAGCTCAGCCAACGGATCGAAGAGAGCGAAGGCCGTTGCGAAGACTACCTTCATCTGGTCTTCGTGGTTCGTTCCTTGGAGCGGGTGGGGGACCTCGCGGTCAATGTGGGAGAGGACACCGTCTTCATCGAAGCGGCCAAAGACGTCCGCCATGAGGAGGACCGCACGCTTTCTTAGTCCCAAACGCCTGCTCTCCTTCAGCTTGGCCAGAGACCCCCATTGATTTGGGAAAGGTTTCATTCCATCCTGGCCCATGGAGACAGCGGAACGAGCATGGCGCTTGGTGGGGGTGGTCGGCTTTTTGGGGGTGGCCTTGGGAGCGTTCGGCGCCCATGGCTTGGCCCCGCTTTTGCAAGCCCATGAGCAAGTCGCCAACTGGAAGACGGCCACGCTCTATCATTTAGTGCACGCCGCCGTGCTGGCGGCGGTGGCGGCAGGGCGACCTCGCTTTCTGGTGGCCTGCCAGTGGTTCTTTGGGATGGGGATCCTCATTTTTAGTGGCACTCTCTATCTCATGGGCGTGACGGGGTGGCGCTGGTTGGGCGCCATCACTCCGGTGGGCGGCCTTCTTCTCCTGGTTGGCTGGGGGCTCTTGCTGGCTTCCGGCTGGCGGAAGCGGGTTTCTGCTTGAGCTTGACGACTTTCCGGAGACCGTTCGCGGAAACATGAGCCAGAGTCCTGTCGACGCTCGCATCCAATTTACTTGTCCCGAGTGCCAGGCCGAATTGGCCGTGCCGATGTCGCTGGCCGGCGTGGAGGGCCCCTGTCCCTACTGCGGCCAGCCGGTGCAAGCGCCGGCCCCGGCCATGGCAGAGGCTCTTTCGCCGAGAAAGGTGCAGGTGCCTGAAGGCAGCTCTTTGTTGGGGGCTACCGTCGGGGTGGCAGCCTTGCCGGAGCCGGAACCGGTCGAACTGCGGCGGCGGCCCTTCAGGAAGACGCGGGCCGTCCTCTCGCTCGTTTGGGGCTTGCGTCCTCTCTCTCTTGGCCTGCTGGCCTTGGTGCTGTTGGTGGTCACGAAAAATTACTTCGAGGAGCGGGGAAAGCTGAGCCCTGAGGAATTGGAAAATTGGCCCGCCAACAATCTCAGTGATCAATTTGCCACCCCCAATGAAAGCGAGGAGCCGGTCGAAGGAGAAGAAGAGGAAGAGCCGCCTGCGGAGACGGTGACAGATTTGTCACCATGAGCTCGTCGTAGGGGGAAGAGCTTGCTCTACTGATCTGGCAGCACCATGGCGACCATTCTGATTGTGGATGATGAGGAGGACATGCGGGAGCTGCTCCGTTTTCGCCTGGAGCGGGCAGGCCACGCGGTCCTGGAAGCCGTCGATGGCCTGGACGCCGTCACGCAACTGAAAGGCTCGCCCAAGCCGGACTGCGTGGTCCTCGATCTCATGATGCCGAACCTGGATGGCTTCCAAGTGCTCAAAAAGATGCGGCGGAAGTCGTCTCTCCAGAAGATTCCGGTGGTGGTGGTGACGGCTCGGAGCGCGGTCGAAGACCGAATTAAGGGTCTGGAGAAAGGCGCGGACGACTACGTGACCAAGCCCTTCAGCACCAAGGAGGTCCTGCTGCGCATTCAAAATGTCCTCCGCCGAGGGGGCGAGGGCGGAGGGCCGTCCGAAGTGGTGGTGGGCCCGCTCTCCCTCAGCATCGCTTCCATGCTCTTGACGAGGGGGGGAGAGGAAGCCGTCAATCTCACGGTGACCGAGTTCAAACTGCTCCGCTTGCTCATGGAGCGGAGCGGCCAGACCCAGCCCCGGGATGAACTGTTGCGGGAAGTCTGGGGCTACAGCGATACGACCATCACGCGCACTCTCGACACCCACATCAAGCGCTTGCGGGAGAAGCTCGGGCCGTCCGCTTCCCTATTGGAAACGGTCCGGGGCTTGGGGTATCGTCTCAATGCGTCGGCGTGACGTTTCCTCGCTCGGCCCTGGTTGGATGCAAACTCTTGATATCGCTCTTCTCGTTGGCATTCCCGTTCTCGGCTGGCTGGTTTGGTCGCAGCATCGCCATTTGCTGGCCATGCGGGAGCGTCTCGAGCGCCTCAGCCGAGATGCGGAGTCGGCCGCGGCCGCCCACCAGTCCGCGGCACCCGATCCCCAGGCGGGCGAAATTCTGGATAGTTTGCCCGAGGCCATTCTGCTGGTGGATGAGCGATTGACCGTCCAGTTCGCCAACCGGGCCGTCTCCCGCTTCTTCCCCGGCTTTCGCCTGGAGCGAGGACGGCTCTTGGTGGAGTTGGGTTTGGACGCACGGATCGCAGAATTGGTCCGCCGTTGCCTGGGGGAGCGCAAACCCTTACAAGAAGGCCTGACAGTGCTCCAGAATGAGGGACCGAAGGGCGGGCGGGAGCGGCACTGGATGGTGGATGCCATCTACCTGGAGAAGGGCCGGGAGTCTTTTGTGCGACTTCTTCTGCGGGACGAGACGAAGACTCACCGGGCCGATCAAGTCCGACGCGACTTTGTGGCCAACGCTTCCCACGAACTGCGGACTCCCCTCACCCTCATCAATGGGTGCCTGGAGACGCTCTTGGAAGAGGACTTGGAGGCGGCCCAAGCCAAGCGCCTCTTGTCCATGGCGCAAAAGAATGGGGAACGCTTGGCTCGGCTGGTGACCGATATGAACCTGCTCTCGCGCGTCCAGCAGACGGAGCTGCCCCTTCAGCTCGAAAGCTTCTCCCTGGAGGAATCCATTGAGACTGTGGTGGAGCGACTCGCTCCTTTGATCGAGCGCTTTCAGGCCGACCTCCGGGTGAAAATCGCCGAGGAGCTCGGCCGGGTGCGGGGAGACCGCTTTTACTGGGAACAAATCCTCTTCAACCTGCTCGATAACGCCCTCAAAAACAATCCTCACCGCGGCCTCAAGCTCAAGATCCGGGGGGAGCGAAGCGAGAACGGGTGGCGGCTGGTGGTGGCCGACAATGGAATCGGCATCCCGGCCTCCAAGCTGCCCTTTATCTTTGATCGCTTCTACCGGGTGCAGAAAGACCGTGCCCAAAACATCCAGGGAACGGGGCTGGGGCTTGCCATCGTGAAGCGCGCGGTCGAGGCCCACGGCGGCCTCATCCGGGCCGAGAGCGTGCCCGGGAAACGGACCGCTTTTGTCATCGAGGTGCCTTCCGCGGTGGAAACCCCGGCCGACTCGGCGCTCGTGCGCTGAGTTGCCACCCGCCGCGAGAGCTGCTTTCTTCTCGAGCGATGACGGATGGTTGGGTGCACTGGAATGGGAAATTGCAGCCCGCCGCCGAGGCCAGCGTTTCCACCGCGGACCGAGGACTCCTCCTTGGCTGGGGCTGCTTTGAGACCCTGCAAGCCCTGGGTGGGCAGCCCTACGCTTTCACGCGGCACTTTCTCCGGCTGGAGGCAGGCGCCCTCGCTCTGGGATTGGCAGCCCCTGAAAAAGAGGAGCTTTTGGGGCACTGCCGGGCTGTCTTGGAAGCCAACGGGCCTGAGAAGGCGCGGCTCCGCATCACTCTGACGGCTGGGCCGGACGAGGGGGCCCCGTCTCTCTTGATCGCGACGAGCGCGCTTCCCCAGCGGGCGGCCACTTCGCGGGTCCTTTTTTCTAGGCGTCGGCGGGAGCGTGGAGGCGGGCTCACCCGGCTGAAGACGGTGTCCTATTTGGACAATGTTCTGGCGCTTCGCGAAGCCACCCGGCAGGGGGCCGACGAGTCCCTGCTTTTTGATGAGGCCGGGCAGCTCTGCGAAGGCGCCACTTCCAATGTGTTTTTGGTGCGGGAAGGGCAGGTCTGGACCCCGCCTTTGTCGAGTGGCTGCTTGCCCGGGGTCACGCGGGAACTGGTGCTGGAGCTTGCTGCCAAGTTCGGCCTGCGCTGTCACCAAGCGGCCATCGACCGTGCCTCGCTTTTTCAGGCAGAGGAGCTTTTTCTCACTTCGAGCACGCGGGATGTCCAGGGCATCGCGCAATGCCAGGATCATCTCTTGGAGGGAGCGCCCGGAGCGTTGACCCGGCAGCTGCAAGAGGCCTTTCACGAGTGGCAGCGAGAGGTCATCGATCCCTAGCGGAAAATCCCCCGCAACCGCACTTGACGAAGGTCGCGGTCCATTCTGAAGATGGCAGGGAATGGATCCGAGCCAGAAGTTGCGCCTGTTGCAGCCCTTGCGTTATTTCTACGACAAGGAGGAGCGGGGCATGCCTCTGTTTCACTTTGTCGATCGGGACGAAATCCCCCAGCCGGAGCGCGATCTCTTGGTGCATGATTCCGACATGACGTCCCGCCTGCGGGAGTATCACGAAAGCCAAGTGGAACTGGATATTCTGCGGGCGGAGCGGATGGGCGATGATTACACCCGACTCGTCATTCTCCGTTCGGAAGAGACGGACGAGCCGGTCGAGTTCGGCGCCATTCTCCTCCACCTTGATCAGATGGAGCCGCTCATGGTGGATGAGGTGGTGGAGGGAGATGAACCCTTCGGACAGATTCTCGACCGCTTTCACACTACGTTTTTTAGCAGCCCGAGGGCGTTTTTCGTGACCACGGTCGATGAAATCCTTTCCGATTGCCTGGAAGCCAGCCAAGGAGACCAAGTTTATGGCCGCTGCAACGCCATTGCAGACAAAGATGGCAACCTTTTAGCGGAAATTGTGGAAATTTTACCATCGGGCGGCGGCGGTGCCGCTACCGAACTCATGGGCTAGACGTAAAAGCCTCCAACCCCTTCTCCACCATGGTCTCCCATTCCCAAACCTCTTTGCCGTCCACTGACTACGATGCCGTCGTCATTGGGGGCGGGCCCGCCGGCTCGACCGCTAGTGCCCTCTTGGCCGAGAAGGGCTGGAATGTGGTGGTGATCGAGAAGGAACGGTTCCCTCGCTACCACGTCGGCGAGTCGCTCATGCCGTTCTGTTGGCATCTTCTCAATCGCTTGGGTTTGGTGGAGAGGATGGATGAATTGGGGTTCACCCAAAAGTTCAGCGTCCAGTTCGCCACGCCTCAAGGGCAGGTTTCCAAGCCTTTCTACTTCTTCGAACACTATGACCATCCCTCGTCGACCACCTGGCAGGTCAACCGAGATGAATTCGACCACCTCCTCCTGCGCAATGCGGCCCACCAAGGTGCGGAAGTCCGAGAAGGCACCAAGGTCACCCGCTTGTTACAAGACGAGACCGGCCGCTGCCGTGGGGTAGCGGTCCTGGGAGAAGAGGGCGAAGAAGAAATCCGGGCTCGCATCGTGGTGGATGCCTCCGGTCGGGATGCCTTTGCTCAATCCAAGCTTCGCTGGCGCGAGCGAGATCCGCAGCTCAACAAGGTCGCGATCTGGACCTACTTTGAAAACGCGGTCCGCGACCCCGGTCTCGACGCGGGTTCCACCACAGTCGCTTACCTGCCGCATGGAGGTTGGTTTTGGTACATTCCTCTCAAAGACGGGCGCACCAGCTTGGGCGTGGTAGGCGAGCGCGGGGACTTGTTCGATGGCACTCGTGATCCCGCTGAAATCATGGACCGTCAGATTCAGGACAATGACTGGATTCGTGATCACTTGAAAGGAGCGCAGCAGGTGGGCCAATATTGGACAACCGGGGAATACTCCTATCGCTCTCGCTACTCTGCGGATGACGGATTGGTTTTGATCGGGGATGCCTTTGCCTTTTTGGACCCCGTCTTTTCTTCCGGAGTGTTCTTGGCCTTGAAAACCGGGGCCATGGGAGCCGATGCTATTGATGCGGCGCTCCAGGCGGATGACGTGTCCGCGGAACGCTTCGCGCGCTACTCGGATGAGGTCTGTGCCACGATCGAAAAGTTCCGCAAAATCGTGTATGCCTTTTATGACAAGGAGGCCAGCTTTGGCAAGGTGATCCGGAAACACCCCGACCTGCGGCCCGACCTGACCGATCTCTTGATTGGCAACGTGGACAAAGGGGGCTTCAAGGAGCTTTTCGAAGGCTTCTCGGAACTCATGCCACTGCCTGCCGACTTGGAGCACGGTCGCCCGCGCACCGCCGAAGCGGTTGCATGAAGATTCTCCACCTGACGCCGGGCACGGGTGCCTTCCATTGCGGGAGTTGTCTCCGCGACCAGGATTTAGCCAAAGGGGTGCGGGCTGCGGGGCACGACTTCACGGTCATTCCTCTCTACCTGCCCTTGGTGGTCGATCACGAATCGGCCGAGACCGAAGGCGCTCCCATTTTTCTGGGTGGCGTCAATCTCTACCTCCAGCAGAAGCTCCCTCTCTTCCGCCACACGCCGCGTTGGTTGGACCGCCTGCTGGACGGGCGCTCCTTTCTTCGGAAGGCGGGTCGCCGAGTGGGCATGACGAGCGCCCGGGACTTGGGAGAGATGACGGTGGGTTCCCTGCGGGGGATGGAAGGTCCGCAGCGGAAGGAAATCGGAAGATTGATCGATTGGATGGCTTCTCAGAAAGGGTTCGAGGTCATCTCGATTTCCAACGCTCTTCTCCTGGGCTTGGTGCCGGAGTTGCAAGCCCGGCTACCTGGGGCGCGCTTGGTTTGTTCGCTCCAAGGAGAGGACACCTTCCTCGACTCGTTGACCGACCCTTGGCGGGCCGATTCCTGGAATCGCTTGCGAGCGCTCGCGCGGGGGGTGGATCTTTTCACCGCCGTCAGTCACTACCACGGGCAGCTCATGCAAAAGCGGCTGGACCTGAGCGACTCTCAACTCCGAGTGGTTTCCAACGGCGTGGACGTGGAAGCCTTTGCCCCCGCTCCTCCGGATCCACCGAAGGTCCCGGTCATTGGCTACCTCGCGCGCCTTTTTCCTGACAAGGGCCTGCTCACTTTCGTGGAGGCCTTTCTCAAATTTCGCCAAACCGAACTGGGGCGGGAGGCCCAAGCCCTCATCGCCGGGGCCTGTCTGCCTGCCGATGAACCATGGGTCGAAGACTGCCGCCAGCGCCTGCGGGCGCAGGGTTGCGAGGCGGCCGTCACCTGGCTGCCGAACTGTTCCTTCGAGGAGAAGGTGGCCTTTTTTCACCAGCTGAGTGTGTTTTCGGTGCCGGCCGTCTACGGAGAATCCTTTGGACTCTATGTAGTAGAAGCCATGGCCAGCGGGGTGCCGGTGGTGCAGCCGCGTCACGGGGGCTTTGTCGAAATCGTGGAGCGAGCCGGAGGAGGTCTTTTGGTGGAGCCGCCAGGTGATCCATCGGCTTTGGCCGAGGCTTGGGAGGAAGTCCTGGGGGATGAGGAGGGTCGCGCAAGATTGGCCCGGGAAGCCCGCGAGTCGGCCGTGGCTCATTTTAGTCGCACCCGCATGGTGGCGAATTTTCTGGCAGCCGTGGCCTGATTTTATACCAACCTCCATTCTTCCAGTGAATTCTGGAGGTTGGGATTAGGTCAGCCCCAACCAGCCGCGTAGGAGAGGCACGGTGAGGGGGATGGTGACCAAGCTGGCCCCTGTCGTGGCCACCACCACCTGGACCGCCGTCTTGGTGTGCCCGCCGTAGTGCTTGGCCAACATCACCGGTATGACAGCCGAAGGCATGGCCGCTTGCACACTCATGACTTCCAAGAGCGCTTGCGTTGGCCGAAGCAGGCAGGTCAGGCCCACCAAAGTGAGGGGAATGAGGGCCAAGCGGAGCAGGAGACCGGACGCTGTGACCTTCCAGGGTCGCAGCAGGCCCGCCAGGGAGTGTTCTTGCAAGAAGGAGGCAATGTTGGCCCCCACCAGCAAGAGCCCCACTGGGATGGCGCACTGCCCCAGCATTCCGAAAAAGCCCTTAAGAAAGGCCGGCTCGATCAAGTCGAAACGGAGGGCGTTCAAAAGCAGCCCCGCGCAAATCGCCAAGATGGGGCCGTTGACGAGGTGTTTCCAGGGAGAGGTCAAGCGCCCCGACAGGAGGATCACTCCGGCCGACCACAAAGTGGCTTCGCAGGCGAGGGCGAAAGTGAAATTGACTGCCAAGGTCTCCGCTGAGGGATAGAGCCCGGCGATCACCGGGATGGCCAGAAAGCCATAGTTGTGCGTGCCCGCCAGAATGGCAAAGGTGCGGCGCCCGGACCCCGTGTTGAGACGCAAGAGCCTGGCCCAGCCGTAGGCCAAGGCGATGCCGCCCAAGCTGGCGAAGGCCCCGAGGAGGCCTGCCTGGACCACGGTGGAGAGGGTGCGAGCGGCCTCACTCCCGATCAGTTTGTCGAGAATGAGGGCGGGGAGGAAGAGATTGAAGGTCAGCTTGAGCAGCGTCTTTTCCCCCTCCTCGGAGAGCAGGCCGCGCCTCTGAAAGAGGCCCCCCGCCCCGAGGAGCAAAAAGAGGGGAAGGACGGCCTGGAGCAAGAGAGAGGTCAAGAGGGAAGGGGGGCGAAGGCTAGGGGTTCGGTGCTTGACTCGATTCCCATAGGGTTGACGGATGAAGGTCTTCAGCAATCCCTTTTTATGAAAGCATCTCGCTCTGACCGCGCCCTGCCCCGCTTCTTTTGCTCAGCCGCTCTTCTGGGGCCGCTGCTATTTTCAGCTTGTGGAAAGAAAGAATCTTCCGGCTCGGTCGAGGTCAGTGCGCCCCCTGAGGAGGAGACCTTGGTGGAAAAGGCCATCGAGACCCTCCTGCCGAGCGAGGAGACGATCGGGGGGTTGGCCGCCCGCGCGGAGGCTTTTGGCTTTCTCTCCCGGTTGCCGCAAGAGACCGAAAGCGTCCTTCAGGTCCGTCACCTCGCTCAGACCCTGGGCCAAGTGAAGGATTCGGGCTTGATGGAGCGCCTCCGCCCCATTTTGCAAGAGCGGCTGGGACTGGATCCTACCGTTTTCTTCGATTTTCTGATCAACCCGACCCTGGAGGACGGCATTCTTCCGCCCGAAGCGGCCATCGCAGCGGCTCTCCTCGGGCAGGAATTCTTTGTGGCCTTCGGAGAGGGAACGGCGGAACAGACGGAGCTGCTCCAGGAGTTTTACGAGATTTACGTGGAAGGGCTTTACCTGGTGACTTTCGGGCAGTTTGCCTCGGGCGCAGGCCTCACCTTGACCAGTCTGCCGAATGAAGATCCCGACTCCTTCCTGCCAGCCGAGACCGATTTCCTCCTGCAAACGCTCACCAAACACATGGACGAACTCCTCACACTGGGTGAGGACGCGACGCTGCCGCCGGTCCTGGCCGGCTTCAAAACCGAAAAGAGCGTTCGCGACTTCATCGTCGACCAAACGGAAGAATTGATTCTCCAAATGGAGGAAATGATGCCTCCCGCGCTTTCTTACAAGCGGGTCGAGAAATCGGGTAGCCGCTTCACCCTTTTCAGCTTCAGCCTGGATGGACTCATTTCCAGAGAGGTCCTGGCTGGGGATGGCCTGGAAGAGGTCATGAGCCCTCGGGAGATCGACCGGCTGCACACGGCCCTGGTGTCCAAGGAAATCGTTTTTGGCTACGGCGTGGTAGAAGATTACCTTCTTTACTTCGCGGGTAGTGAGGAGGACGAACTCCTCTTGGTCGATTCCCCGGAAGCCTCCCTTCTGAATAAGTCGGTCGTGGCGGAGGTCGACCCTCACCTCGGAGAAACGCCCCTCTTTTTTGCCTGCACCGATTACCCTGTCCTCGATGCCTACTACAACGGAAGCGTTCCTGCCATCATGGCCATGGTGGACGCGTTCTCTGAAACCGTCTCGAATGTAAGCGAATTTGGCGACACCCGCGATGTCATCAAACTGATCGACAATTTCAAAGAAAGTCTCGCTGTCATGTATCAGTATGACGGCGGCCCGAACGCGACTCTGGCCTTCCTGGACGAGGGGCTCCGCATCGAATCCTACGGCGGAGTGACCTCCTCTCTCTTGAGTGAAGAGCCTCTCGGATTTGCCTCGCTTTTGGAGGCCGAATCCCTGTTACTCGGGGCAGTGGGGGCGGCTACCTCGGAGTATCGGGAGGCAGCTCTCGGGGCCTTGGAGGGAATCATCGAAGCGGGCTATCTCTTGGTCCAGAAGTATGCCCAAGCGGAGGTCGAGCCGGTCTTTGGAGAGCAATTCACCGAGATGGAACAAGTCTTTGCCCCTGGTCTGGTCCAGGCTTGGCGGTCGATCCGAGACAATTTCTTCGCAGGGGTGGGCCAGGAAGAAGCCTTCCTCGTGGACATTGGGGGCAAGATGCCGAAAGCGCCCTTTCTGCCGCAAGCGATCCAAGGGGAAGGGGAGATTCCCCGCTTGGCCTACCTTTATCAGGTCGAAGATCGGGGAAAAGTGGCGGCCACCTGGGACGACTTGGAGCCTGCCTTGCAAGAACTCCTGGATCAAGGAGCTCCCATGATGGGCATGGAGCCAGGACAGATCAAGATCCCCGAGCCCATGGCCATGAAGGCACCCGGCCTCAACAGCTATTTCTATGCGTTCTCCGGGATCACGACCGCGGATTTTTTGCCGGTGGCCTCCTTGTCGGATGAGGTCTTTTTGTGGGGCTCCTCGCAGAACTTCAACAATGAGATCTATGAGAGCTTGACCGCTAGTGAGGTCACCTCCCAGGAAAGCGGCTACCTCGCCACCCTCAACTTCAACACGCTCCGCTCGCTGGGAGCCACCTGGCTGGATGTGGTGGAAAAGAACGCGGGCGAGATCTTTCCGGATGATTGGCAGCGGGAGTCCTTTGAAGAAAACCTTCCCAATCTGGAATTGCTCTTGGAAGTGGCCTCCGTCTTTGACCGACTCGACCTTCATTTTCGCAACGAGGACGGCCAGGCTCGCTACAGCATCGGACTCCGTCTGCGGGATCTCGATTGATTCGGCCGCTTTCTTGCTCTCGTTCACCCGCCGATTCTTTTGGCGAGGTGAGTCATCGCGGAAATTCCATGGACGAAAACCCAGGAGCCAACTTGACCGAACCGGTCTACGTAATCGGGCACAAGAACCCGGACACCGACTCCATCTGTTCGGCGATCGGGTATGCCGAACTCTTGCGAAGAACTCGCCGACCGGAAGCAAGGGCCGCTTGCTGCGGCGGCATTAACTCGCGCACCAAGTGGGTCCTCTCCCAAGCAGGCGTTCCGGCACCTGAACTCGTGATGGATGTCCGGCCGACAGCGGCACGGATTGCTCGCCGAGCCGTCGGCCGAGTGAAGCCGAATGAGACCTTCCAGACCGCCTACGGCATCATGATGGAAGATGGCTTGCGCGCGATACCGGTCGTCGATGAGCAAGGGCGCATCATTGGAATGCCCAGCCTGCACGAAATCCTGCGCCTGATCCTCCCCAATGGCCATCTCAACCAGCAAGTGAGAGAGGTCATGACCAGCTTGGACAACATCGCCAACGTCCTCCAAGCCAAAAAACTCGTCTCTTTCGAGCCCGAAAAAATCGAGGACTTCATCATGATGGTGGGGGCGTCCAGCGCGGAAACCTTTGCCCGTCGGCTTGGCGATTACGATGCCTCCCGGCTGCTGGTCTTAACCGGGGACCGCCCGCCTCTGCAAGTGGCGGCAGTGGAATATGGGGTGCGCGCGCTCGTCCTAACCGGCGGCTTTCCTCCCGAGCCTTGGCTGGCTGCCTTGGCCAAGGATCATGGAGTGAGCGTCTTGACCTGCCAGCAAGACACCGCCTCCACCGCGCAGCTAGTGCGGTTCTCCCGACCCGTCTGTGACGCCTTGCTGGACTCCGACTTCGTCAGTTTCTCCGCCACCGAGCTGGTCTCGAGGATTCTCGATCAGGTGCAAAACTCGACTGAGGTCCTCTTCGCCGTGGTCCACCAGGAAACCCGCAAGCTTCTGGGAGTCTTCTCGAAATCTGACCTGCTCGATCCTCCGGCCGCCCAGCTGGTCTTGGTGGACCACAATGAGTTTTCCCAAGCCGTCGACGGCGCCGACGAAGCGGACATTCTCGAAGTCCTCGACCACCATCGTCTCAGCGGGAACTTGGTCACCCGCGAGCCCGTCCGTTTCATCAATGAGTTAGTGGGTTCCACTTGCACGATCGTCGGCCAATCCTTCCAGAGAGAAGGGCTCCAGCCGGAGCGGGGGACAGCGGTTTGCTTGGCGGCCGGCATCATCGCCGATACCCTCAAGCTGACCTCGCCCACCACCACTGAGGTAGATCGGGAAATGCTCCATTGGCTTTGTGGCGTGGGCGAAATCGACTTGGAGGACTTTGCGCGAGCCTTCTTTGAAACGGGTTCCATGTTGCGGGAGTTGCCCGCCTCGACCGCCCTCGGAGCCGACCGCAAGGAATACACGGAGTCAGGTTGGAAGTTGAGTATTTCTCACATAGAGGAGCTAGGCTTGGAGGTCTTCTGGGAAAGGGAGGAACCCCTGCGGGCCGCCTTGGAAAGTCTTCGGGAAGAAGGTGGATTGGACCTTGTCTGCGTCATGGTAACCGATGTGGGGAGGCATTACAGTGTGCTTCTGGCGGCCGGGGACGAGCGTCTGCTGGCAAAGCTTCCGTATCCTCGGATGCGCGAAGGCCTCTATGAGATGGACGGAGTCGTCTCCCGCAAGAAACAACTCTTCCCCGCCCTCAGCCGCGCCGTCTCCGAGGTCACGGAAGTAGTCGGAGCAGGGGAGGGATAAAAAACAGAGGAACCCTCCTCGTCCTCCGTCAGCGAAGTGAGAATGTGTTCTGCGCTCGCCATCTCCATCTTCATTTTCTCGCGCTCACCGCACGCGAAGCTTCTGTAGCGAGCTACCCACGCGCCGCAACACTGCTTGGATTGCCTAACCAGACCAAGGCACGACGAGGGCGCGGTGCAGGCACCGTAACCGAGGAGCAACGCAGGGCTGGCTCGAAATCCACTCGGCCATTCTACCAGTCAATTCTGCAGCTTGGTATAACCTGAATGGCACATCCAGAAGCTCCTCGGCCACGCGAGCCTCGAATCCACGGCCATCTACACCGAGATGAACGTCGAGGCCCTCCGCCAAGTCTTCGAGGCCTGCCATCCGGCCGAAAAGCGCTGGAAGGAACGCGGGGCTTGAATTACCCTAAGCCCATGAACGAACGAATTACCTTCAACCCGGAACAGTGCGGTGGACGGCCGTGCATCCCGGGATTGCGGATCCGGGTCAAGGATGTCCTCGACCTGCTCGCCGCGAAGGTCCCCCGGCAGGAAATCCTCGAGGACTTCCCGTATCTCGAGGATGCAGACATCGACGCTTGTCTCCATTATGCGGCGGCTGAGGCTGACCATCCCGTTCTTGTGACCCCCTGAAGTGGTTCGAGCCCTTGTTGCCGCAGATCGAGCGACTGCTGGAGCAGGGGGATCAGCTCATCGAGGGGCGGTAAGGATCGCTCCTTCCTTTAGCCGCTCTGGGCTGCTATCGTCCCCGGTTTCCTGTTACCTATGTTCTCGGTTCCTACCCACCATGCCGCAGAGATGGATTGCGGAGCAATTGAACCTGAAGAGCCCGGCCAATGTGAGCCAGCAAGTGCGAAGATTGGAAGGCCTGTCCGAGAAGGAGTTGGAGGAGGAAGTCGTGAGCTGGATGTTGAGATTTGTTGACTGACCCCTTGACCCCTTGACCCCTTGAGGCTGAGCCTTTGCGAGGCGGTGGTGGCTTTTACGTTTTGCCTAGAGACTAAATGAGAGACCAAGATTCCTGGAGAACATTTCTGCTCGTTTTGCTGAGTGCCCTGTTCATGTTGTTTACACCGTCCGGGAGCGCGGAGGTGCCAGATGCCGATCGATACGTCGAGACATACAAGCAGTATCTCGACGCAGTGTCACCTCTCCCAGAAGACGAGATCAAACACTTTGTCTTCATCCCTCGGGCTGAGATCCGTGAGCATTCGTTTTTGGACAACGAGCGGATTGCCGGTGCTCAAATCCTTTATCCCTGGAGAGCATTGGAGAAATCTCGTGGTTCTTATGACTTTTCCATTGTAAGTGAAGACCTCGATTACCTCACTTCCAGGAAAAAAAAACTCTTCATTCAGCTTCAGGATGTGACGTTCCACTTTGAGAGTCCAGCGGTGCCCTCCTACCTCCGAAGCCCAGAGTTTGATGGAGGTGAGTTTGAGAAGAAAAGCGATGAGGGAGCTTCCTCTGGCTGGATCGCGAAACGCTGGAACTCTAGAGTTCGAGATCGCTTTGCCTTGCTCCTGAAAGCTCTCGGGAAGGAGTTCGACGGGAAGGTCGAGGGCATCAATCTTCCCGAAACCGCTGCCGAGGGATTGAGCACCGAGCGTGACTCTTCCTTCACTTCACAGCTCTACGCCGAAGGAATCAAAGCGAATATGAGGGCACTGAAGGGTGCTTTCCCTAAGTCGGTTACCATTCAATACGCGAACTTTATGCCCGGCGAGTGGCTTCCGTGGGAGGACAGGCGATATTTGCGCTCGATTTACGAATACGGGGAAGAGATTGGGGTTGGTTTGGGAGGGCCTGATTTGATGGTTCGGCGTAAAGCACAGCTAAACCATGCTTTGGCACTGATGCATGAAAACCGGTATTCCGTTCCCCTCAGCATAGCCGTGCAACGAGGAAACTACATTGGGATGACGGGAGCGGATGTCGGGCCAGGCCAGAGTCTCCCCAAAGGCAACCATCAGCAGCCAACGGATGTCCCGATGCTTCATGCCTTTGCGAGGGACTTTCTTAGGGTGGATTACATTTTCTGGCAAAATGAAGAACCCTATTTCACGCGAGATGTTCTCTCGCATTTGCGATAGTTTCGCCTTTCAAAAAGATTCGAGCCGAGCTTTCTCCGAGAGGGTAGACAGGCGGGGCTCGGTCTGAGCACCTCATACCAAGCTCCAGAATTCACTGGTAGAATGGAGGGAAGGTGTTGTGGGGAAGAGGCGCTGAAGCGCGGGGAAGGAAGAGCCGGAGTCTTTGGAGCCAGCCCTGCGTTGCTCCTCGGTTACGGTGCCTGCACCGCACCCTCGTCTGGCCCGAAATCCACTCGGCCATTCTACCAGCCAGTTCTGCAGCTTGGTATAAGAAGCAGATCAGGTTGCCAAATTCGGGAAAGACCTACCCGGAAGGGTTTCACTGGGAGGCACTCGGTTTGCTTGCGAGTTTTCAAGTAGGAGGAGCATCCAGTTCGGTTTGGGCGGTCGGTTCCTCTTCGGGTGGAGAAGAGGAGGGGAGGGTTTTGGTGGTGCGTGCGCCTAGTTTTCTGAGTTTTTCGGCGCGGCCAATGAGGTTGCCCGTTCCTGTTTGGAGTTTTTTGCGTGCTTGGTGGTAGCTGTCTTTCGCTTGGCGGAGGCGGTTGTCGAGGGCGTCCATGTCGTCGAGGAAACCGACCAGTTTGTCGTAGAGCTTGCCGGCTTCGTCGGCGATGCGGAGGGCGTTGCGATTTTGTTTGTCTTGCCGCCAGAGGTTTTCGATGACGCGGAGGCTGGCCAAGAGGGTGGAGGGGGTGACGAGGACGATGTTTTGGCGGAAGGCACTGTCGTAGAGTTCGGTGTCTCTTTGCAGAGCGAGATTGAAGGCGCTTTCGATGGGGATGAAGACGAGGATGAAGTCGAGCGATTCCAAGCCGTGGGCTTGCTGGTAGTTTTTCAGGCTGATGCCTTTCAGATGAGCGCGGAGGGAGTCGCGGTGGCGTTGCGCGGCCGATTCGGTTTCCGCGGGGTCTTCGGCGTTCACGTAATCGGCGTAGGCTACCAAGCTGACTTTGGAGTCGATGATGACGTGGCGCTGGTCAGGGAGGTGGATGACGACGTCCGGCCGGACTCGCCGGGCTCCGGCTTCGCTCTCCGTGGTGTAGCTGCCTTGGGTGGTGTATTCGGAGCCTTCTTGGAGGCCGGATTGTTCCAAGATGCGTTCTAGAAGCATTTCCCCCCAGGCTCCCTGGACCTGGCTTTCTCCCCGGAGGGCGTGGGTCAGGTTGAGGGCGTCCTGGGAGATCTGTTGATTGAGCTGGCGGAGATGACTGAGTTCTTGGCGGAGGGCGGCGAATCGCTCGCCCTGGCTTTCGTGCGTTTTTTCAACTTTTTCCCGGAATTCGACCATGCGATCGCGAAACGGGACGAGTAGTTCGCCTAGGCGCTCGTGGCTCGCTTCGGTGAAGCGCTTGGATTGTTCATCGAGAATTTTGCGAGCGAGGTGGGCGAATTCGCCTCGGTTGTGTTCCAAGAGCTGGCCTAGCTCTTCGCGCTTTTGGGCGGTTTCTTCCTGCAAGTGTCGGTTGGCTTCCTCGAGGCGAGCCAGTTGGCCATGGAGGGTTTGCAGTTGCTGCCGCTGCTGGGCGTTTTCGGCTTGGTTTTGGGCCGCTTGCTTTCGCTCGCTGGCGAGTTCTGCCTCGAGGATGGGCTCGCGTCGCTGGCCCCGCTGAATGAGCCAGAGCAGAAGGCCTCCAAGAAGAAGGCCGAGGGCGAAGGGGAGGGCGGCTTGAGAAAGAGAGGCGGACACGGGTGGGGCACTTTCGGAGATTTCAGTTTCCTGGAAAGTCTTTTGTGGCTTGGTGAGCGCGATGCTTTTGGCGGCCCAGCTTTCAGATATCTCCTACGCCTTTCTTGGGCTTCTTCTGGAGGGTTTGCCTTTCATTTTTCTGGGGACGTTGGTGTCCGGTTTCATGGATGTCTACCTGCCCTCGGGCTGGCTGGACCGGGTCTTGCCGAAGAATCGTTGGTCGGCGGTCGCGCTTTCGGGCTTGCTGGGGTTTGTGATGCCGGTGTGCGAGTGTGCGGTCGTCCCGGTCATTCGCCGCCTGCTTCGCAAGGGGCTTCCACTGAGCTGCGCGGTGGCCTATATGTTGGCGGCTCCCATTTTCAATCCCATCACTCTGCTAAGCACTTTCAAGGCTTTTGAAAATTACACGCCGGACGGTTGGCAACTGGCCTTTTCCCGCATTTTTTTGGGGTATGTGACAGCGGTTTTGGTGGGTTGGGTGGTGATGAAATTGAGGGCGTCTTTCGTTTTGAAGAAGAAGGTGCTGGGGGAGGTGCTGGCCGGGCAGGGGACGGGTTTTGGTGAGGAGACGCGGGCTGCGGCTTCCGTGGCGCTCGAGAAAGAGAATCGGACGATCCTGGCCATGCGGACGGCGCTCCGGGATTTTCTGGAGACGGCGCTTTACTTCACGGTGGGGGTCTTTTTGGCCGCGGTCTTCATCGTGCGGGTGGCTCCAGGGGACTTGGAGGGCTTGGCGGCTCAAGAAATGGTTTCGACGGCCGCGCTGATGGCTTTGTCTTATGTCTTGTCTCTTTGCAGTACGTCGGATGCCTTTTTCATTGCTGCGCTGCCGACTTTCACCTTGAGCGCGCGCATGGCCTTTCTTGTCTTTGGCCCCATGCTCGATCTGAAGCTGACTTTCCTGTATTTGAGTGTCTTTCGGCCCAAGTTTGTTTTTGGTTTGGGGCTGGGCCTTTTCCTTTTGGCAGGGGGCTTGAGCCTGTGGTGGTTTGAGTTTGTGACGATCGACGGGATGCGATGAAGAGCTCGTGGTGGAGATGGACGGGGCCGCTCACGGCGGTCTTTCTGGGGCTGGTTTTGTTGTATTTCTTTGTGTCCCGACGGGCGGAGGTCTACCTGGCGCCCGATTTCCTGAATTATCTCCTTTTTGGAGGCTGTGGCTTGCTGGTTTTGGCCACCTTTGTGATTTGCACTCGGGAGACCGCTGTTCCGCGAAGGCATGCTCCTTCGACCTTTGATCTGCCGGCCGGGATGGTGGACGAGGAGGATCCCAGCTCTTCGAGGATGCGAGGGCTTTCTTTTGGGATTCTTTTGCTGCCGCTCTGGGGGGCGATTCTTCTGACAGAAGACGAGTTCAGCGAGGAGGTCTTGCTCCGCCGGAGTGCGGGCGGAGGAGCGCTGCCCGAGCGACCGCCAGCGATGGAGCGAGTGGGCGAGTATACCGAGGAGCGTTTCCGAGAGGAGCATGCTCAGACTCCTTCGGGTCATTTCCGGGTGGATGCGATGGAGCTTTTTTATGTGGCGGGCGATGAGGGGCTGATGCCGATTTTCAAAGACAAGCCCGTCCAAGTGGAGGCTCAGGTCCTCGCGCTCAGCCCGAGCGAGCCGCGGATGTGGATGTATGAGCTGATGATGACCTGCTGTTCGGCCGACGCGCGCCCCTTCGGCTTTCCCATTGAGTTCGATGGTGGCGAGAAACCGGAGATCCCGTCGAAGAATCGAGTCCGCGTGACGGGTATTTTAGGCTTTGAGATGGGAGAGGACGGTTACCTTTCTCCGGTCATCCAAGTGGAGTCGATCGAGGACCTCGAGGCGGAAAGCTCGGGAAGGTCCTCTCCCACGGGTCCGCTTTCGGGATTTTAGGGAGACGAGGCTTCCCTAGAGACTGGCTTCGAGGAGGGCTTCCTCAGGGGTCTCAACGGTTTCGGGCTCTTCTGGCTGGAGGTGTTTGCGAAGCTGGGCCAGCCATTCGTCCACGTCTTCGTGACCGCGATTGCGCTCAGCGATTTCGAACATGGCAGCGATCTGTTTGCGGACGTCTCCTTTCTTGTAGAGGTCCTGCGCCATGGCCCACCTGAGTTTGGGATAGGCGTCGGAGAGGAATTTTTCCTGTCCTTCGGTGGGTTCTTCCTGGTTGTTACTGTTGTTGCCATTGCCACCGTCTCCGAGATTGTTGCGCTCCTGGCGATCTTCGTAGCGCAGGAGGAGTTCCTCTGAACGAGCCATGCGGACGTGGAGGGTGAGGCGCCGCTCCCAAGCTTCCCGGAGCGCGGCCAGGCTTTGGTTTTCTTGGCGATAGTGGTCGAGAATGACCTTTTCGTAGAAACCGCCTAAGTCGATCGGGTTTTTCCCAAAGGGATCCGGTTTGAGGTCGTGGAGGTGATAGAGTTCCACAAAGACCGATTTGATGGGGTCCTGCCTGAGGTGACGTGTCACGCCTGTGACCTCGGCGGAGATGGCTAC
This sequence comes from Verrucomicrobiota bacterium, assembly GCA_039027815.1. NCBI lineage: Bacteria > Pseudomonadati > Verrucomicrobiota > Verrucomicrobiota bacterium. The sequence goes on along the minus strand of JBCCJK010000016.1, from coordinate 8,850 downwards.
GACTTCGGCCAAGAAGGCTTCGATTTTTGGCAGCATGTCTTCGCGGCTGGTGTAGGTCGATTCAATGGCCAGCATGAGGAACTTGAGCTGCATTTGGAAGCCGGTGCTCTGGGCGCGCTCTTTGAATTTGTCCGAGTTCGCTCGACGCCACTCGCCATACTCGACGAGGGGACGATCCTTGCGGACGAAGTTGACCTCTTTGTAGGCTTCCATGAAGAAGGCGTAGGCCAGGACGTTGCTGCGCGAGGCGGCCGAGAAGGCTTGGTAGGCCGAGCGCATCCGGTCGTTGGTGGAATCAAAAAAGCTATTTTCCAGCTTGGCCAAGCGCTCGAGGGCTCGCTCACGGTCGACTTCCGTCATGGGCTGAGGTTCCTGCGCGAGGAGACTGAGCGGGAAGAGAAGAGGCAGAAAGAGGCGGTTCATGGGGGTATTGATGCTAAAAAAACAACAGCTCATTCAATTTGCCAGAAAATTTTGCCAATTCCATGGCTGCGATGAAGGCGGGGGACGCTGTTTGAGGAGGGGGTGTTTGGAAAAACGCTGCTTGGCGAGGGCTTCTAACGAATTTGGCTCGCTCGACCATCTTTTCCCGAGAAAGGCCTTTCTATTTTCGAATAGTCATAAATATTCAGAGAAGATAATAATTTAGAGAACCTGCAAGAATTCGGTATCGGTTGGTTTTTATCCTTTTTTCCAAAACAAGCTGCTCATGGAGAATCCTTTTCGGTCTGATGTCTTCCAGTCGGCTTCCCAGCCCTTGGCGGAGGTCGCGAGTCTGCACGCCGAGGATTCCGTGCAACTGGCTCGGCGGGTGGAGGAGCGGCTGGCGGGCGAGGACGAGGGGCTGATTCTGCTAACTTCGCGGGAGGCGGGGTATGGCAAGAGCCATTTGTTGTGGCGTTTGCAGCGTGATCTGGGCTCGCGGATCGAGCGCCTGACGCTTCGCTTCCCCGACACGGGGGTGCCGACTTGGCGAGGGCTGCTGCTGCGGACTCTCCATTGGCTTTCCCGCTCGGATCGCGAGGGCATTTGCCGGATGACTTTGTTGGCGCGGCGCGTCTTTGCCCGACTTTTGACGCAACTCCTTCGCAGCGGGGAGATCCCATGTTCCGATCCGGAGGCCTATGCGAAATGGTTGCCAGAGAATGCGGACTTGGCCTTGGATGTGGCGAGCCAGGAGCACGAGGTGGCGCGTTGGCTGGCGGGTCGGTATGGGGGCCTGCGACCGCTTTTGGCGGAGGCCTTTTCCCAGCTCTATGCGGTGCCGGAACCGGAGTCCGGTTTTTGGGGTCGGCAATTTTTTTGGGCTTTGGCCGAGGAAGGGGGGCCTTCGGTTTGCGATGCCATCGATCGCGGTGAGCTGGGGCACGGTTCGGAGTCGCTCGCTCGAGAGAATTTTGGGGTGCTCAGTCGGGTCCTGGCTGACTGCTTGCCAGTTTGGCTCGACTTCGATCACTGGGAAAGCTGGCAGGGGGAGAGCGAAGGGGCCTGCCGGGAGGCGGCTGCGTTTCTGGGAGAGTTAGGGCGTGGTCCGCTGCCGGTGGTGGCGGTGGTCAATCAGGACTGGTGGCAGCGTGTTCTGGAGCCGACTCTCACGAGCGCCGTCCGGGATCGCCTCACGGCCTCCGAGATGGAACTGGGCGGGATTCTTTTGCCCCAAGCGGAGGAGTTGCTGGAGTCTCTGGTGAAGGTCCAAGGGTCGGTGGACGAGCCAACCTGGGAGCGCTTCCGGAAGTTTGTGGCTTTGGATCGGCGCTTTCTAGAGCGTGGGGAGGAGTCCTGGTCCGTGCGGGCTGTCCTGCGAGTCTTGCAGCAAGCGTGGGAGGATTTTTTCAAGCTGGAGTCGCTCAGCCAAACCCGGGTCCCCGCCCTGCTTCCCCCGGCCAAGGAGAGCGATGAACCTCTGGCCGACGAGCCAGAAGAAACAGAGGAGGAAGCCGAGGAAGGAGCGGCTTCTCCCAAGGGAGAGCAGGGGGAGCCGCTTGGGGCGAGCGCGCCCTTGACCAAGGAGAACGTGGCGCCAGCGAGAGAGTTCCAGCGGCGATCGACGGCCTCTCTCAGCCCTTTGGTCGCCAATGGCGTCCACCATCCGGAGCCGCCCGAATCCGAGCCGCCGCTTTCCTCGCGCGAGGTGGCGCCGCCTTCGGCAGGGAATTTCTATGAACTGTTGAAGGAGTTGGAAGGCCTTCGGAAGGAGAATTTCCCAGGGGAGGAGTGGTGGATTGATTACCCGGTTTTGGAGCAGGTTTTGGCAGAATCGGGTCGCCTTGTGCCCTTTGTGCGGAGCCACCGGGAGTTGGCTCACGAGCGGGCTTTTGTGGTCTGGCGGGTGCCGGGCCAGCGGATCATTTTGGGGGGGCGTCCGCCACAGGAGGAGGAGTATTGGGAGGCGCTCTTGCAGGCGGAGTCCAGTCGGGCTTTGGAGGAGGGGGTCCGTTCCAAGACGGTGCTTTTTCTCAAGGAAGGGGAGTCGTGGCAGCCACGGGAGTGGAGTTTTGCCTCTGCGGCGAGCCTGGCCGAGGGAAGGCTCGATGTGGTGCGAATCGATGCCACGGGTTGGTCCACGCTCTTTGGCATTTCCCGACTCTTGCTCAAATATGGCAATGACCGGCAGGCGAGCCGCTTGTCGGCCCTCCTGCGCCTCTTGAATCAGGAAATGCGTTTTGTCTGGCGACGTCTTTTGCGGGAGGCAGCGGCTAGCTGAGGATTGGTTAGGGGGTTGAGTTTCAAGTTTTCAGTTTTCAGGAAGAGATTGGCGGTTCTTTTTGGGTGAGTCCTCCTTGGTCCGCGGCGGATTTTTTGCGGCCGGTTCAGCTGGCAGCTTGGTCTTAGTTCAGAGTGGGATTTCCTGGGGTGGCTGCCAGGAGCTGGTACCAGGGGCCCAGGCTTTCCAGGAGTTTCTCCCAGAGTGGTTCGGTGGCCCCTTGTTCAGCGAGCCAGGGGCTGCCCTTATGAAGAATCCAGGTTTCTTGGCGGAGTTCTTCTTCCAATTGCCCTTCCCGCCAACCGGAGTAACCGACGAAGGCTCGCACCGTTTTTCCGTCGAGGAGAGCTTCGACTGCTTGGTCGTGGGAGAGGTGACTCTCGGGCACCAGCGAGCCCTCTTCCCGGTTCCACCAGAAGGAGGCGAAGGTCAGCTTTTCGTGACTGACGGGCCCTCCCACGCAGACGGGAACCTCCGCTAGGGGGACGAATTCTGGACCGGTCAGCAGTTGGCCGACTGTTTTGCCGAGAGGGCGATTGAGGACATAGCCCTGGGCTCCTTGCGTAGGCTCGTGTTCCGTTACCAAGATGGCGGTCCGATGAAAATTCGGGTCCTGCAAGGCGGGTGCGGCCAGCAGGAGCTTGCTGCGCAGCTGAAGGGGGCCGGGTTCATCGAAGGATTCCATCGCCGAGGGGAAGTGTCGCCCGAATCTGGCAAAGGCCAAAGGAAAAGAAGCACAGGGAGCCGGTCTTCCTCGTCTTGACAGCGCGGGAGGCGGGCGCGTTAGACGGGGTATGGCCCCAACCCCGCGCTCCCTCCCTCGGGCGGCCGCTCGGCGCGCGCGCTTCCCTTGGAGGGCGGTGATTTATGGGGTGGTGATTCTTTACCTCTTCGTGGATCTCTACTGGGTGGCAGGGCCCCTGCGTGGCCAGCTAGAGCGTTGGCGTTCTCCGCAGGACTCGGTCGAGGCGGGGCCGGTGGCGGCCTTGCTTTATGGCGAGCCGCTCACTTTGACGACTCTCGACCAAGCCGTGGTGCGCTATCTCTGGAAACGGGGCCGGTCGGTGGAGGGCCTTTCTCCGCGGATGCGTCGCGAATTGCGCTTGGCGGTCTTGCGCGAATTGGTGATTGATCGCGCGCTCGAGGTAAGGGCCAAGTATCAAGATCAGGAAATCGATGAAGCGGTCCTAGAGGAGGAATGGCAGGCTTTTTTGGCGCGCTTTCCCAGTCCGGGCCAGCGACGGGCGGAATTAGAAAGCTGGGGCGTGGAGGATGCCGACGCGAGGGAGGCGCTGCGACAGAGGCTTTTGAAGGAGCGATGGCTCGAGCAGGCGATTTTGCCGGACCTCGAGGTGGCTTCGGAAGAGATCGAAGCGTGGTTTGCGGAGAATCGAGAGGACCTGCGCCTGCCAGAGCGAATCCGAGCGCGTCACATTTTTCTCCCCAGCCTCCGGCAAGATCAAGCGGCTCTCCGGGAGCAGGCCCAAGCTCTTCATGAGGCCTTGGTGGAGGACCAGAGTCGCTTCTCCGAATTGGCCAAGGAGCAGAGCCGAGATCCGGCCACGGCTCCGAAGGGGGGAGACCTGGGTTGGTTCGCCGCTGATCGGATGGACGCCAGCTTTACGGGGCCTGTTTTCCGGCACGGGGGGCTGGGCCTATTGGCTCCTTTCGAGAGCAAGATTGGCTGGCATGTAGTCGAGATCTTGAACCGCGCTCCCGGTCGGCCTGCCACGCTCGCTGAGATGGAAAAAGAAATTCGTCTTCACCTTCGCAATGAGAAACGTCGGGTGGCTCTCCAGGAGCTGGAAGAGCAGCTCTTTGCCACAGCCAAGGTAGAGATCCGGTGGGATGTGTTTCAGAATTGATCGGGCGGTTTGGGATCACACCCAGTCGTCGAAGGCCGCTTTGAGGGCTTCTTCGACATCGCCTCGGCCATAGCTGCCGAGCACGCTGTGAATCATCCGGTGGGCGCTTTCGTGCTCGTCATGAATGACTGCTTGCACGCCTTCCTTTTGCAGGAGGCTGACTTGGGAGCGAAACTTGGCCCGAGCGAAGGCGTAGATTTGTGGATTTTGTGCCCGGACGAGCGCCAGCGATTGCAAGGTGATCTCCGCTTCGGGAAAGGTGAAAGCGATGGCCCGGGCTGCTTGCACGCGGGCCAGCTCCATGGTCTCCGGATGGGTGGCGTCGGCAAAGAGAACCGGCACTCCTTGGTGGTGGAGGGTGCGGACCGTTTCGGCATTCAACTCAATCACCAAGACCGGGATGTCACAGCGTGTAAGCGCACGGTGGAGACTGCGGCCAACCGGGCCATAGCCACAAATGATGACGTGTTCCTGCAAGCGTTTGAGGGCGGCGTGGCTTTCCAGTTCTGGGTGGAGGATGGGTCGGGAACGAAAGAATTTCTGGCCTTCGAGCGCCCGAGACAGGGGGGTGGCCCAACGCATGAGCGCGGGCACCAGGCCCATCGAGACGGCGGTGCAGACCAGAAGGATTTGTTCCAGCTGCGGATCGAGGACCCGTAGCTCGCCCACCCGACTAAGCAGAACGAGGGAAAACTCTCCGCTGCTGGCGAGGGCGAAAGCGCCCAAGAGACTTTGGCGGGTGTTGAGCCGGAGCCAGCGAGCTAGGCCCCAGACGATCAGGCCCTTGATCAGAAGAAGAGCGATCACGCCGAGCGTGACGTAGCCCCAGTTGGCCAGGGTGGTGGAGACATCGATGAGCAGGCCCACCGAGACGAAGAAGAGGGTGAGAAAGAGGTCCTTGAAGGGAAGGATATCCGCGAGGACCCGGTGGCTGTAGATGGATTCGCTCACGACCAGCCCAGCCGCGAAGGCACCGAGCGCCAAGCTGAGCTGCAATTGGCTGGCGCCAAATGCGATCGTGGCACAGAGGGCCACCACTGTGATGGTGAAAAGCTCCCGGCTGCGAGTGCCGGCCACGGCATCCAAGAGCTTCGGGATGACATAGCGGCTCAAAACCCAGGTGCCGAGGAGGAAGAGAGCGGCTTTGGCCATGGCTCCGCCCACCGCCATCACGGGAGAACCACTGGAAGCCCCCAGGATGGGTGGGAGAAAAATCATGAAGAGGATCACCAGGAGATCCTGGAAAATCGAGATCCCCAAGGCCATGCGGGCTCCGGGTGAGGTGGGCATGCCCATGTCCTGGAAAGACTTGAGACTGACGGCGGTGGAGCTGACGGCCAAGGTCATTCCGATGACAAAAGCCAAGGCCGGGTCGGCGCCAAAGGCATGCGCTACCAGTCCAATGGCGAGGCTGGTGGCCGCCATCTGAAGACTGCCCCCGCCGAAGACGACTTTACGGAGATGCTTGAGTTCTTCGAGCGAGAACTCGATGCCAAGGGTGAACATCAGGAGAACCACGCCGAGTTCGGCGAGTCGCTCGATGACGCCTTCTTCCGCGGTGGCGCCGAGCATTTCCAAAAGGCCGGAGTTCGCGATGACGACCCCGCAGAGGAAGTAGCCTACCAGCAGGGACTGGCGAAAACGCGCCAAGACAAGCGACACCAGGACCACCGAGACCAGCAGGACGGTCAAGACCGCCACGATGGGGGAGACATCCGTGGAGGAGGTCGCTAGCAGCGAGAGGAGCCCAGCCATGAGAGGAAAGTAATCGTGGCTGGCCCCTCCTTGGCAAGCCAGGCTTGCGCCAAAAGGTTGCGCCTTGAGGCAGGCCGTCCGATGGACGTTTCATGGAAGCCCGCTTTCTCGAACCAGACCGAGCCTTTTTTCGCTTCACGGGCCCCGACGCGATCCGCTATCTCAATGGGCAAGTGACGGCCAATGTGGCCAAATTGGTGGAGGGAGAGGCCCTGCCGGCTCTGGTGCCGAACCCCAAAGGAATGATCCTGGGGCTGGTTTGGCTACACCGGGTAGAGGATGCGATCTGGGTGGATGCTCCCGGGTCCCAGCGCGAGGAGTTGGGCATGCGATTGGAACGTTATCTCATCGCGGACGATGCCGAAATGGAAGATCGTAGCGATGAGTTTGGTCTCGTCCACCAGGTGGGCTCGGGAGAAGGGGTGGTCGCTTGGCGTTGGGGGTTGGCTGGGCGCGACCAGAGGGTTTCCTTAGCTGATTGGCCCCAGGAAGCGGGCGACGATCCCGAGGCGCTCCGAGTGGCGCAAGGCATTCCGCTTTGGGGCCAAGAGCTTTCCGAGAGCGTGCTTCCGGCGGAAGTGGGTTTGGATGAATACGGTGTCGATTTTCACAAAGGCTGCTACCTGGGACAGGAAGTGATTTCGCGCATGAAGCTCTCGGGGAAAGTTCGCCAGAGGCTTTGTCATTTTCAGCTGGAGGGAGAGGCCGCCGAGGGCCAGGAACTCTTTCGCGAGGGAAGAGAGCAAGCGGTGGGTCGGCTCACCAGCATCGCGGGCCAAGAAGCGCTTGGCTTTGTCAAAAGTGCGCTCGTGGAGGAAGGGGCGTCCTTCGAAATCGAAAAAGGACTTTCCTCCTCTGCAATCCTTCGCCAAGCTTGTCGCCCCCGCCTTCGAGCGGAAATTCCGACTCCATGAAAATCCTCCCGCTTCTCCTCGCCGCGCTTGCCTGCCCCCTTTTGCCAGCCTGCAGCGGTCTGAAAAAGGCTGGATCGGTGACCGGCTCCGCCCTCTCGGGAACGGCTTCCATGGTGGGGACGGCGGCCGGGGCAGTGGGGGGCGCTGCCGGCAAGGTGGGCGAACTCAACCCTTGGGATGGGAGCGACGACCATTTCGTGGAGATGAGCCTCTTCTTCGATGGGGAGGGGCACTTGCTTTACCTGCAACTGCGCCCCGATTTGGCACCGGAGACGGTGGCCAATTTCAAGGAACTGGTGAAGGAGGAATTTTACGAGGGCTTGGCCTTCCATCGAGTGATTCCTGGTTTTCTGGTGCAAGCGGGTGACCCCCAAAGTGAGAGCGATGCGAGCCGGGCGGCCTGGGGCTTGCAAGGTCCGGGCTATGTTTTGGACGCGGAGTTGAGCGAGGAACGGTTTGTGGCCGGCACCGTGGCGATGGCTCGTCGCAACAACAAGGTGAACCCGGAGAAAAAATCCAACGGCAGCCAATTCTTCATCGCGCTCAAGCGCCAGTCCCGGCTGGATGGCCAATACACGGTTTTTGCCGAGGTGGTGGGGGATCGCGGAGTGCTTGAGCAAATGGCTCAGGTTCCCACGGACGAGAACGACATCCCGCTCCGGCGAGTGGAGATCGTGGAAATGAAGTTGGTGCACGAGCTAAAAAACCTTCCTGGAAGGACCGAGAAAATCGCCCCCCGAAGCGAGCGAGGGGAGGAGCGGGGTGAGCTGGAAGCGGAGGTGACTGAAGAGAGCCAGGGCTTTTTTCGCGGTTTGCTCAATCGAGTCTGGTAGGAGGGTTCGCTAGAAAAATCTTTTGCATGGAAGAAGGGGCTGCGGTATAGCGCCCGTCCCGCCAGAAGGCGACCGCGTCAGCTTGTTTTCTCAAAATTGGGTAGGTTCCGGAGCGGTCAAACGGGGCAGACTGTAAATCTGTTGGCTATGCCTTCGCAGGTTCGAATCCTGCCCTGCCCACCATATTGATTTTCGAATTTCGATTGCTGATTTTCGATTGTTGAGAGGATGGGGAACTGGGATGCGAACCTGCGCGGGAGGCTCAATGCCGAGCGCCTCAAGGTTTGTGTGCGGGGCGGGGCAGCGGGAGCCGCAGGCGAGCGCCTTCTGTGGTGAGTCTGTGAGCGACAGCGAACCAGTGGGCACCGAATCATCCTGCCCTGCCCACCATTTCGATACTCAGTGAGTTATGCTGATCTGGCTCAAGATTTTCAAAGGCCGACTTTTGCCAAGATGGGCAGAAGATGGGCAGATTTTTTCGGCTGAATTTGACCCGTAAAGTCTGGGTTTGTCTGAGCAAATTTTTTTGTTTTTAGTGGGCCTGCGAAGCTCTAGGCCAGAGCTGGCAGTGGCTAATACCAAGCTCCAGAATTCACTGTTAGAATGGAGGGGAGGTGGAGTAGGGAAGAGGCGCTGAAGCGCGGGGAAGGGAGAGCCAGAGTCTTTCGAGCCAGCCCTGCGTTGCAACAGGGGTTAGGTTGCAGCCCCCCCCCCCCCGCCCGCCCTGGTGAGGGCCCCAAAACAAACCGCCCAAGAAACAACCCCATAATCAGCGTGGG